>JAEZMC010000364.1 GCA_023435805.1 Bacillota bacterium
GGTTAAACACAATGGCAGATACGACAGCAGGAAGAATGATGGCAAAAAACAATTCGAGCATCGTGTCGCCGGTTAATGAATGCGGCATGGGAAAAAGCCTTTCCAGGACCCATACTATTGCGGACAGCGCAAAGCTGGAATAGACCGTTCTAGTACCGAAGGACTTGCCGATAAAGGCAAAACCGACCAGGAGCAGAAAAATGTTGATGGACATCATAATCGGACCTACCGAAATACCGGGTATGAAGTACCGGATCACGATGGCAAGTCCGCTGACACCGCCGGTGGCGAACCGGTTCGGCACCTTGAAAAAGTGGATACCTGCGGCAGTAAGCACCAAACCCAGATTGATCATTAAAAAACCGCTGAGCCTTTTCAATCGGAAGCCTCCTGTTTCCCATCTGCAAATATAATAGACTTCCATCATAGTATGTTCTATTTATTCAACTTTTAATGCTTTGCTACAGCCGCCCGCATTGAACCTTTTACCGGAATTGCGAATACAATAGTATATCAATGCTATAAAAAGGTGAGTGTAATGTGGTATACCGTCCAATCAGGTGACTCCATATATTCCATATCCAGACGTTTCGGCATAACCATGCAGGAGCTGAAAACAGCCAATCAGCTTACGGACAATACAATCCTCATCGGGCAGCAGCTTTTTATTCCCATACAGGTATCAAAGGTCATCACCTATACCGTTCAGTCCGGTGATTCACTATATAAAATAGCCAAAAGGTATAATACGACTGTCGAAAGCATCAGGGTGCTAAACAGGCTGACTGGCACCACGATTTATGTCGGGCAGCGTCTTGTCATTCCCCAGTACACGGAAGCCGTGGTGAACGCGGGCAGGGCCAATATCCGCAGCGGACCGGGTACCAACTACAGCATACTCCAAACGGTCGTGGCAACAGCAAGACTGCCTGTCATCGATACAACCAGGGACTGGCTCAAAGTGTCGCTGCACAACGGTACTACCGGATGGATTTCACGTAATCTCATTACCTTCAGGACATATGACGGCTCCAAGCCCATCCTCGATATAGTCGGGTTCTATACACTCCAGGAGGGACCGTCGCTTCCTGGCTCGTACCGTTCATTTGCCGACAATATACAGCTGCTTTCCGAAGTGCCTCTGTTTATGTACCGCTTCGACCGGAATGATCCCACATCCATCACCAAATTCGGAGAATTCACGGACAATGAGGTTGAATTGCTGGTTTCAGTAGCCCATCGCAATAATACCATGATACTCCCGGTCATTCACAACCTGCTGTATGAATCGGGCGGACAGGAAGTCAGCCGGTCTGTTGTTTCAAAGATGGTCGCAACGGCTGAAAGCCGCGGCAGAGCCATCGACAATATTATTGCGCTGATCGACAGATTTGGATTTGACGGTGTTAATATTGATATTGAAGATGTTTATCAATCGGACAGCAGCAGGCTGTCACAGTTTTACACCGAACTGGGCAGGAGAATGAAGAGCCGCGGTTATTTTCTGTCCGCATCCGTACCGTCCAGGATCAGGGATTATCCTCCCTTCAACCCCTTTTCAGACCCGTTTGACTATTCAGTAATCGGCGCTGCAGTAGACCAGTTTATCGTAATGCTTTATAATGAGCACGGCTGGCCGGGAAGCGGCCCTGGACCTGTTGTTTCAAGCGGTTGGATGGCCAGAGTACTCGGTTATACACTGACCAAAATGCCTGCAAGTAAAGTGGTGGCAGCCATATCGGTATTCGGCTTTGATTTTAATCTAACTACAGGAAGAAACACCTATGTCACCTACGCCCAGGCGGCTAATCTGGCCAGAAGGTATAACCGAAGTATCATCTTCGACCAGGATACCCTGACGCCCATGTTCTCCTACACCGATGAACAAGGCAATAATCATGAAGTCTGGTTTGAAAACAGCCAGAGTATTATTGCCAAGCTCAGGCTGGCATGGCAGATGGGTATTTCCGGCGTAGCTCTATGGAGACTCGGCATGGAGGACCCCAGCGTATGGCCGCGTATTTCCGAAGAGATTGTTGTGAGGAGAATTATTTATTGAGTTAGGAAATAATTGGTGTTAAATGTGTTAAATTTGGTACTTCACACGGAAATTTCCAATACTGCTTGAAAGCTGGCAGGTTCCGTGCTATAATTGATTTACGTATCGATAGGCGATACGTAGTATGATTTAATTTGTTTGTAGACCGAACCCTCCCTGTCTGTTTTGGATCGAAGGAGTAATAAGTCTAAACCAGTTAAATCCAAAGTGGATGAGGAGGTAAATTAAACATGGCAGACAAGACGTTGACCTGCAAGGACTGCAACATGGAGTTCGTTTTTTCGGAGGGCGAACAGGCTTTTTACAAGGAAAAGGGCTTTGAAAATGAACCGCAGAGGTGCCCTGAATGCAGAAAGGCCAAGAAGGCCCAGAGAAGAAGCAATACAGGCTTCAACAACTCCGGCGGCGGAAGAAACTCCGGTAGAGGCGGTTTTGGCGGCGGAAACAGGTGGTAAAATATGAGAGTCGAAAGACTCTCTTTTTTATGTCTTTCATCCTTCGCATGAATGGTATATAATATAGTAAATCGGCTCTCGTCTTATTTTTCCAATTATTCTAGCGAGGAGACACGTTTTATGAAGAATATACCGTTATATGATGTAAGAAAAATCAAATCCATAAAGGAGCTGCTCGATACCAGCGCCGCGCTGTACAGCGAAAGAACGGCTTTCCTGGTCAAGCGCAAGGGTAATGAGAATTATATCCCTGTTACCTATAGTCAATTTAAAGCAGACGTGGACGCGCTGGGCACGGCATTGCACGATCTGGGTCTGAAAGGCGGAAGAGTAGCCATTATAAGCGAAAACCGGTATGAATGGACTGTGGGCTATATGGCTGTGGTAAATGGTACGGGTGTCATTGTTCCGTTGGATAAGGAACTCCCCGAGAATGAGATCGAAAACCTGCTGAGCAGGTCCAAGGCCGATGCCGTTATATTCTCCGCCAATTGCAGGGAGCATATCGTCAACATATCAAAACGGATAGACTTTATAAAATATTACATAGACATGGATGCCCAGGAAGCCGACGAGACCGTTAACGGTTTAATCACGATGAAGTCCTTGATTGAAAAGGGTAAAAAGCGTGTTGCCGATGGCTCCACCGATTTTATAAATTCCGTCATCGATACGGAAGCGATGAACATTTTACTGTTCACTTCAGCTACCACTGACAAGTCGAAAGCGGTTATGCTCAGCCATAGAAACATTGTGGAAAACCTCATGGCAATGAGCTCGATGACCAACATTGTTCCTTCCGACATATTCCTGTCCGTACTGCCGCTGCACCATACATACGAGAACACCTGCGGTTTCCTGTGTCCCTTGTACCGCGGCGCCGCCGTCGCATTTTGCGAAGGCCTCAGGCATATTCCGAAAAACCTGCAGGAAGCCAAAGCTACTATAATGCTTGGTGTCCCCCTTATTCTCGAGGCAATCTACAGGCGAATCTGGGATCAGGCTGCCAAGAAGCCGGAAATGCTGAAAAAGTTGAAATTCGGCATCAAGCTAAGCAATTTGCTTAAAAAGGCAGGCATTGATATAACTAAGAAGCTTTTTGCCCCGATACACAATAATTTCGGTGGCAACCTGCGCCTTCTCATCAGCGGTGCCGCAGGCATTGACCCTGAAGTGGCAAAAGGTTACAGAAGCATAGGTATACACTTCATCCAGGGTTATGGCCTCACTGAGTGCAGTCCCATTGTAGCGCTGAACAGAGATGTGGATTTTAAGGATAATGCAGCAGGCCTTCCCTTGCCCGGCCTGGATGTCAGAATCGAGAACCCGGGCCCTGACGGGATAGGGGAAATCTCCGTAAGCGGTCCCAGTGTCATGCTCGGTTACTACGAAGATCCGGTTACGACTGCAAAGGTATTGAAGGACGGCCGTTTCTATACCGGCGACCTCGGATACATAGACAGCGCCAATTTTGTATATATTACAGGCAGAAAGAAAAATGTCATTGTTACAAAGAACGGCAAGAATATTTATCCCGAAGAGATTGAAACGCTGCTTACCAGAAGCCCCTACATCAAGGAATGTCTGGTATACGGGAAGGATGACGAGGTTTACGGCGATGTCGTCGTCTCCGCCACCATCGTACCGGAGATGGAAGCCATACAGGCTGAATTCGGAGAGCGGCAGCCAACTCCCGAAGAAATATACGATCTGATTCACAGAGAAGTCAAGACTGTGAACAAAAGCCTGGTAATATATAAATACATCAAGGATTTCAACCTTCGTGAGGAAGAGTTCGCGAAGACGACTTCCAAAAAAATAAAGAGATATGTGGAAAACAAGTAAAAAAGATATGAAACAAAAAAAGGTGCTTACAACAGAAGCTCTTTTAGCCAGATATAAAAAAAGATACCGTGCCGCATTGGGTGCTCTTGCCGCATTTATTGCCCTTGCGGCATTTTATCTGTATCTTAACTACGACTATCTTGCCTTTAAGCATTTCATCACGAGCAGCTACATCTACACCGAAACACTGGATGAGGTATTTAAGAAAGAGCTGGGCAACGACGTAAAGGGCAAATACTTCAAAAATTTCGACAATATGGTCATTGCCGTTGTGACCGGAAGAATCCGGGAAGAAAACAACGACAGATATACCTACCTGTATACCCCGTCCGGGCTGAAGCAATACAAGCAGGTAGAAAAGCAGGAAGCGGCTGAATCGGAAATCCGGATCATCAATGACAGTACGCTGTATCTCAGGCTGACCAATTTTTCCACCTACACCCGGAAATTTATGGAGCAAAACCAGGAAAAACTCAAAAGCAGGCCAAATATCATTATTGACCTGCAGGACAACAGGGGCGGCGATATCAACGTCATGGTGGATATTTCAAGCATGTTTCTGCCTCACAAAGCGCTGGTTGCAAAGGATAAATTCCGGTGGAGCGAAATATCCTATCGCTCCAACAAAAAACAACCCTTGAAATATGACAG
>JAEZMC010000405.1 GCA_023435805.1 Bacillota bacterium
CCTTGTAATTCAGATCAATCGGAACCAGGATATCCACCGCATCAAGGTCATCCCGCTTCAGCAGATCCATATAGTCGTCATAAACATTTTTCAGGTCCAGCTTTATTTTACGGGCAAAATTCTCGGCATCAGCAACTGTGCGGTTTGCCAGCGCCGCAATTTCATATTTGTCCCCAAGCTCCTTTATTGCCGGATAATGGAGCCGTTCCCAGGCCATACCCGTGCCGATGACACCCAGCCGAATTTTCTTCAACATCAATCCCTCCATCTTTCTTTCATCGTTTGCCCTTCCGGGCATGGATTTATTATTTGCCGTCGGTACGAAATTAGCCTGTAAAAACAATGGAAAAATTATAAACATTGAAATGATTTGCCGGTTGACATCGGCTGTGGTTGGGATATAATAAGGAATAATACATTTGTGGATATCGTACAGCATGCCGTGAAGGGAAAAGTATACTGTCACAAACCTTCCAAGAGAGAGGCCGCCCCGGCTGAAAGCGGACTTGAAGGAAGACGGTTGAAAACCGCCCCGGAGCATGACCGTTGATGACGTTACAATCACAACAAGAACCAATTAGGGTGGAACCACGGGAGCAGACTCTCGTCCCTTGTATAGTATACAAGCGACGGGAGTTTTATTTTTGCAGATGTGAAAAGCGGCGGACTGCTGCGTCAGCCGTCGGACGTAAAAATCCTCACATATACAAATATGCTGCGGTTTTTACACCTCGGCTTTCTTGCATTCCTTGCTTTTGACATCTGCAAACCGGCTGTGAAAAGCGGCGGACTGCTGTGTCAGCCGTCGGACGTAAAAAACGTCGTACATCGTAACTATTTAAGGAGGAATCTACATGATCAAAATTACACTGAAGGATGGAAGCGTAAAAGAATATAACGAGGGCACTACCGTCATGCAGGTGGCGGAAAGCATCAGCGCCGGGCTTGCAAGGGTCGCTCTTGCGGCTGAGGTGGACGGCGCCGTAAAGGATCTGTCCACAGTACTTGAGAAGGACTGCAGCCTCAATCTGCTTACCTTTGACAGCGAGGGAGGAAAGCACGCCTTCAGACACACCGCATCACATATCATGGCGCAGGCGGTCAAGCGGCTGTATCCCAATGCAAAGCTTGCAATCGGGCCTGCCATTGAAAACGGCTATTATTACGATTTCGATATTGACCGGACCTTTACAGCGGAGGAGCTGGAGAAGATTGAGAAGGAAATGGAAAAGATCGTGAAGGAGGATCATGCGGTTGAACGCTTTACACTGCCGCGGGTCGAAGCGATCAAGCTCATGGAAGAGAAGGATGAGCCTTATAAAGTGGAATTGATAAGGGATTTGCCGGAAGGCGAGATCATTTCCTTCTACAGGCAGGGTGAATTTACCGACCTTTGCGCCGGCCCTCATGTACCGTCCACCGGTAAAATCAAGGCCTTCAAACTGACTCAGGTGGCTGGTGCCTACTGGCGGGGCAATGAAAAGAACAAAATGCTGCAAAGAATTTATGGTACGGCGTTTGCCAAAAAGAACGAACTGGAAGAGTACCTGACCAGGCTGGAAGAAGCCAAAAAGCGCGATCACAACAAGCTGGGCAGGGAATTGGAATACTTCACTACCGTTGATTATATCGGCCAGGGTCTGCCGATCCTGATGCCCAAAGGAGCCAAAGTGATTCAGTTACTTCAGCGGTTTGTTGAGGATGAGGAAGAACGCAGAGGCTATATGCTGACAAAAACCCCTTTCATGGCAAAACGTGAGCTGTATAAGATTTCCGGCCACTGGGACCATTACAGGGACGGTATGTTTGTCATGGGTGACCCCGCTTCCTTCGAGGATGAAAAGGCGGAGATATTCGCCCTTCGGCCCATGACCTGCCCGTTCCAGTTCCAGGTTTACCTTTCACGCCTCAGAAGCTATCGCGAGCTGCCGATGCGGTTCAATGAAACCTCAACGCTTTTCAGGAATGAAGCCTCAGGTGAAATGCACGGACTGATACGCGTCAGACAGTTCACCATTTCCGAGGGACACCTGGCCTGCCTGCCCGAACAGCTTGAGGAAGAGTTCGCAGGCTGCGTCGATCTGGCACTTTACATGCTCAGGACACTGGGGCTTGACGAGGATGTGTCCTACCGGTTCTCCAAATGGGACCCCAATAACAGGGAAAAATACATCGGTACGGCGGAGCAGTGGGAAGAAGTACAGGGACGTATGCGCGAAATACTGAACGACCTGAAGATACCTTATACCGAAGCGGATGGGGAAGCTGCGTTCTACGGACCCAAACTGGACATTCAGATTCGGAACGTGCATGGAAAGGAAGATACGCTCATCACCGTTCAGATTGATTTCCTGCTGGCTGAGAAATTCGGTATGGAATATGTTGACCGCGACGGACAGAAGAAATACCCGTACGTCATTCACAGGACATCCATCGGCTGCTATGAAAGAACGCTGGCTCTGCTCATTGAAAAGTATGCCGGCGCACTTCCCACATGGCTGGCACCGGTTCAGGTCAAGCTGCTGCCCATCATCGAGAAGCATCACGAATATGCGGGAGAAGTGCGTGACATGCTGCAGGCCAGGGGAGTCCGGGTGGAAACCGACCTGCGGAATGAAAAGATCGGCTACAAGATCAGAGAGGCCCAGATGGAGAAGGTGCCGTATATGCTTGTCATTGGCGACAAGGAAATGGAAAACAGGCAGGTGGCCGTCAGATCACGCAAGGAAGGCGATCTTGGCGCCATGGCGCTGGATGCCTTCATCGGCAAGCTGATGGAAGAAATTAGTACGAAGGCAAAATGATGTGATTCGGATAAGAAGGTGGAAGCTATATGATAAAGGTTACCTTGAAGGATGGAAGCACCAGGGAATATCATAAAGGAACAACAATACTGCAGGTGGCGGAAAGCATCAGCGCCGGGCTCGCAAGGGTCGCTCTTGCGGCTGAGGTGGATGGTTCTGTAAAGGATCTGTCCACAGTACTTGAGAAGGACTGCAGTCTCAACCTGCTCACCTTTGATAGTGAGGGCGGAAAGCACGCCTTCAGACATACCTCTTCGCATATTCTCGCACAGGCGGTCAAGCGGCTGTACCCCAGTGCAAAGCTTGCAATCGGGCCAGCCATTGAAAACGGCTATTATTATGATTTTGAGATGGAAAGGCCGTTCTCACCGGAGGATCTGGTGAAGATAGAGGCTGAGATGGGAAGGATCGTAAAAGAGGATTATGCGGTAGAGCGGTTTACATTGCCGCGCAGCAAAGCCATCGCTTATCTGGAAGAGATAAGTGAACCCTATAAAGCGGAGCTGGTCCGTGATCTTCCGGAGGATGCAGTTATATCCTTTTACAGGCAAGGGGAATTCACCGATCTGTGTGCCGGTCCCCATATTCCAACCACCGGCAAAGTCAAGGCTTTCAAGCTGCTATCAATTGCAGGCGCATATTGGCGAGGCAATGAGAAGAATAAAATGCTGCAGCGAATATATGGCACGTCCTTTACAAAGAAAAATGAACTGGATGAGTACATTTTTAGGCTTGAAGAGGCTAAAAAGCGTGATCACAGGAAGCTGGGGCGCGAACTGGACCTGTTCGACATCCTGGACGAAGGCCCCGGTTTTCCGTTTTTTATGCCGAAGGGCATGGTACTGCGCAACCTTCTTGAAAACTATTGGCGGGAAGAGCATCAGAAACGCGGCTATCAGGAA
>JAEZMC010000030.1 GCA_023435805.1 Bacillota bacterium
CGACTGTATCCTGCTGATCGTAACCAACCCTGTCGACATTCTGACCTATGTGGCATGGAAGCTATCCGGCTTCCCCAAGAACAAGGTCATCGGTTCGGGAACCGTGCTGGATACTGCGCGTTTCAGATATCTTCTGGGCAACCATGCAGGCATCGACCCCAGAAATGTCCATGCATATATTATCGGTGAACATGGAGATACGGAGGTGGCCGCATGGAGCCTTACCAATATTGCCGGCATCCCCATGGACAGTTATTGCGATGACTGTAACCGCTGCCAGGGGCAGCTCTCGAAGTACGAAATCTACACCAGCGTGAAAAATGCGGCTTATGAAATCATAGATAAAAAGGGTGCTACATATTACGCAGTTGCATTGGCAGTCAAAAGAATCGTTGAAGCCATTGTCAGGGATGAAAACTCCGTACTGACCGTTTCCAGCCTGCTCGAAGGCAATTATGGCATAGAAAACGTATGTCTGAGCCTCCCCACCGTTGTAAACGGTAACGGTATCGGCAGCATTTTAAATCTGCCGCTGAACGACGAAGAAACCGCGCTGTTCAGAAAATCGGCAGAATCCATGACACGTGCCATCGAAGGTCTGAGCCTGTGAAATGTGCCGTAAAAAAGTCGACAATTGACCAAAAAAAAACTACTTCATTCAACACCCCTCTTACGCTATGATGGTATTAATATAATAATGGATAAGAGGGATGCAGACATGAACAATTCTGTGAGAATTCTTAAAAGTATTATCGACAATGTGGAAAACGTGATTGTCGGAAAACGGAATGCCGTAGAGCTTGCGGTCATTTCTCTCATATGCAATGGACACGTTCTGATCGAGGATGTGCCCGGTGTGGGCAAAACCAGCCTTGTTTCGGCGCTGGCCAAGTCCGTAAACGCATCTTTTCGCAGGATACAGTTCACCCCGGATGTTCTTCCGTCGGACATCACCGGCTTCTCCATTTACAATCAGAAGACCTGCGAATTTGAATACCGGCCTGGAGCCATTATGAGCCAGATTATCCTTGCCGACGAAATCAACCGCACCTCGCCCAAAACACAGGCGAGCCTGCTGGAGGTCATGGAGGAATACCAGGTAACGGTGGACGGCATAACCTATAAAGTTCCCAGGCCGTTTATGGTGCTCGCCACCCAGAACCCGGTCGAGTACCTTGGAACCTATCCTCTTCCCGAAGCACAGATTGACAGGTTCTTCATGAAAATATCCATCGGCTATCCGACCAATGCGGAAGAAAGCTACATTCTTTCCAAATTCCAGTTCTCCAATCCGTTGGAAAAGCTTTTGCCCGTCGCGGAAAGCAGCGATATTACAGCGCTTCAGGAAGAAATTAAAAATGTACATATGGACAGCACCCTCAGCAATTATATTGTTGATATCGTTAGCCAGACCAGGAAGCATCAGGACGTCACACTGGGCTCCAGCCCCAGGGGTTCCCTGTCGCTGTTCAGAGCTTCCCAGGCCTGGGCTTATTATAATGAAAGAAATTATGTTTTGCCGGATGATATTAAAAAAATGGTGATTCCTGTACTATCCCACAGGCTTATGCTAAAACAGGAAGCAAAATTGAAAAAAATCATTCCGGAGGAAATATTGAACTCGATCGTTGGAAGAATTAATGTTCCGGTGGTGAGCCAGCATGAAGCAAAGTAGGATCCTATATCTGTGCATTTTCGCAGCCGCATTGTCCTATGCGTATTTCAATGGCGGCAAGGTACCTTATGTGCTGCTTTATACTGCCATCCTGCTGCCGGTGGTTTCACTGCTCTACACAGTGGTGATCTACTTTCGTTTCAAATACGGACAGGAACTGGACAAAAAATTCGTTTCCAAGGGGGATAAGGTTCATTTTTTATTCAACATCACCAATGAGGATTTTTTCATGTACCCTTATGTGAGGGTCACCTTTCACGGCGCCAAAACCATTTTCGAAAATCAGTTCCAGGTCAGGAACTTCTCCCTGATGCCATACAGCGGAAAGGATTATGCGGTGGAGCTTCAATGTAATTACAGGGGCAATTACGCCATCGGAATCCATTCATTGGAAATAGAAGATTTTTTTGGTCTCTTCAAATTAAAATACAACGTACTTGAACCCAAGTATGTCACAGTCTATCCCAGGATTGTCTATCTGGACCGTTTCCTTCTAAAAACCGACTTCATGTCCGAGTCCCATTCCATGCTGAACGACCGGAATGAGGATATGTCCACCATCAGCGATATCAGGAAATATGCCTACGGCGACAGCATGAAAAGGATTCACTGGAAGCTGACGGCAAAAGCGCACGATATCATGGTGAAAAAATTCCAAAGCACATCGGAAACCAGTACGCTCATGCTGCTTGACCTGCAAAAGAACCCTTATGACGCGGGCGAAAACATCATTCTCGAGGACAAGGTCATAGAATCCGTTGTCGCAGTGCTATATTATTGTCTGCACAACTGGATACCCGTCAACCTGGTCTATTTCAGCAAGAAACTGGAAAATATTCATGCAAAAAACCATCTGATCTTTAATGAAATATTTGAAATGATGGCCAAGGTGAAGTTCAACGAATCCGTTCCTGTGAAGGATCTGCTTGAGATCTATACCGACAATGCCGTTACAAAAACGAATATACTGATTTTCACCTCCAACCTGGACTATGAGCTGTATGACCAGATATACCGAACGAGCTCCGCTGGTTTTGATGTCAGCCTGATTTACACCTCACCTGAAAAAATCACAGGGACACCGTTGGTGGATGCTGAGAATATATTGACGTTTTTGCCTGAAATCGGAGTAAGCAGTTACAAGATCAATATTGACGACGATATTAAACTGATCCTGGAAAGTTAGGGAAAGGAGGTATCCCATGAACTTTAAAAAACTGACGATAAGAATACCGGACATATTATTGGCTCAACTTGCAGGCTTCAGCCTCGTATACGGTCTGACCTCCTCCCTGTGTCTGACTTATCCGCCTCTGAAGATTCTCCTTCTGGTCATGTTATGCGTAACTGTCCTCTTCATTCTATTTTATAACAGGAAAACCTCGCTTGCAGCAGCCGTTTTATTAGGTGCATCTGCTGTAGCCTTTGTCGTATACATTGCCTTCGGACCGGGGATACGTAAAGTTCTGGTATTTCTGGACGGATATTTCTATTGGCTCGGGGATTTCATCCAGTACCCGGACGTTCCAGATCCGCTGTATCAGCTCATTACTGTGCTGTCGCTCAGTATTCTGCTGTCGGTTTTCTCCTATATCTTCATCGTAAAAAGATTCCTGTTCGGGATACTGTTTGCTGCAGGTATAGGCATGTTTACCGTACAATGGTCCTATAACATCGTCGCCAGCCTGGTTCCGTTTTATCTGTTCCTTCTTGTTACGCTGATTGCCTACATGAAGCATATTCACGCAATGAAAACGGCAAACACATCGAATGATTACACCGCAACAGGGATGATTACATTGTGGAGTCTGCCTCTTTGCGCGCTGATTATTGCTCTGGCCTCCTCCATTCATGCCAGCAGCAAGCCGATTGAATGGAAGTGGCTTGATAAAAAGATTGTTTCCGTATACAACTATCTTAATAAAAACCTGGATTATGAAACCTTTGATTATTTCTCGCTGTCCGCCTCCTCCGGCTTCGGTGACAGGAACAACCTGCTCGGCGGAAGGGTGCGTTTGGACAGGACAAATGTGCTTCAGGTCAAAACCGAAAAAAATGTTTATCTGAAGGGCGCATCAAGTGATATTTACACCGGCACCACATGGATCAACAGCACACCGGAGAAAACGCCTACAGGCTCCAATTACGGTACCGTATACACTGATACTGCGGAGATGCTTCAGGGGATGAAACTGCTGACCGGCGGTACGGATTTCGTGGAAAAATTACTGACGCCGAACAAAGTATCAGTCATTTTTCTGAATTTAAAGACCAAATCCCTGTTCCTACCATCCAAGACAACCGTTTTTAAGCCGGATAAAGGCGGTATGAACATATCTGTAGACAGCTCAGGCGTACTTTCCTCCGAGCAGCGGCTTACAAAAGGCTTTGCCTATACCGTGGAAATGTACAGTCCCCAATTAGGCTCCGAAGAATTTTCCAACATCCTGCGAAAAAGTAAAAAAGGCCTGTATATTGACTATATACTGAAGAATGAGTTTCCGACCTACTTTTTATCCGTACGGTCCGATCAATCCACCAAAGATTCGACTAACACTATCACAGATGCGACGAACACTACCACGCTGTCAGCACTGGACGTTTCCGTTTCATTGGAATCCTCGCCGCTGCTGACATCTCCGGGCGCAATAGCGGCGGTATTGGATAATCCGGTGCAGACCTACCACGATGTCAGGCTGATGAGGGATCGGAGCGAGCAGATTTATAAAAGGTATCTGCAGCTGCCTCAGAATTTGCCTCAACGTGTCAAGGACCTGTCCGCCTCCCTGGTAGCTTCGTACAATAACAATTACGATAAAGCGAAAGCGATCGAGCAATATCTGGCATCCAATTACCCCTACAACCTGGATGTACGTTCCACACCAAGAAACAGGGATTTTGTAGATTACTTCCTGTTTGATCTGAAGCAGGGCTATTGCTCCTACTATGCGTCCGCGATGGTTGTGCTGGCAAGATCTGCCGGCCTTCCTGCAAGATATGCGGAAGGGTACATCCTCCCGCCGGAGCCTGTGAAAAACAGCAGTTCCACCTATGTTG
>JAEZMC010000126.1 GCA_023435805.1 Bacillota bacterium
ATGTAATCGCATTTGTCATGGAATCGCACGGCATAAAGGCAGCTCCGGTCACTTATGAAACGGCGAAAGCGAATTACCGTAAAAACGAGTTGAACTGTCCCGATCTTGAAAAAGCACAGGAAATGATTTCGGATCTGCTGAAGGTAAAAGAAAGCGGAGACTCCTGCGGAGGCGTGGTTGAAATCATTGCAGCCGGCGTGCCTGCCGGACTTGGCGAGCCTGTGTTTGACAAACTGAGCGCCACAATTGCCCATGCGGTCATGTCCATAGGGGGAGTAAAGGGAATTGAGTTCGGAGCCGGTTTTGAACACGCCAGGATGAAAGGCTCGGAATCGAATGATACCCCCTATTATGACGAGCATACCGGCAGAATCCGATTCCGTACCAACCGAGCAGGGGGGCTGCTGGGAGGGATTTCGAACGGGGAGGAAATACGGGTCCGGGTGGCGGTAAAGCCTACGCCCACCATTTTAAAGCCTCAGGAGACAGTAGATATCGAAAAGCTGGAAAATGTGAGTCATGTTTTTGCATCAAGAAGTGATCCATCCATTTGCACCCGAATTTATCCGGTGTGTGAGGCGATGATGAGAATCGCTCTTCTGGATGCGATCTATATGGCGGGAGGGTACCGTCAAGCCGCCGAAGAGATTGACCGGGAACGGGATGAATGATGAGCACTATGAATAGTTCCGATAAAAGCATTATACTGATCGGTATGCCGGGCGCAGGAAAAAGTACCATAGGGCCGCTTCTGGCAAAAAAAACCGGCCTTTTCTTTCAGGATACGGACACGATCGTCCATAACAGTGATGGGCGAAAGCTGAAAAATATCGTTGCCGAGGAAGGGTTTGAAGCGTTTCTGCGGATCCAGAAAAAGGCTATCATGAAACAGGAACTGAGAGGCTGTGTCATTGCGACAGGTGGAAGCGTTGTAAAAAGCGACGAACTGATGCAGTATTTTAAAAGTATCGGTAAAATTGTTTATTTGAAGCTTGATTTCAATACGCTGGAACAGCGCCTTGCCCCTGACAGAAGGCTTGCCAGAGCGGACGGGCAGACATTCGGGCAGTTGTTTGAGGAACGTGAGCCGCTTTATATCAAGTATGCGGATTATATCGTCGACTGCACGGCCAAAACACCGGATGAAATTGTCCAAGAGATATATATGGGTTAATTTCCTACATAGATTTTTTTTGCAGGAGAAGGCTGATGGATGAACTGATATCAATATTAATAGCGGACGACAATGCAGAATTCGGCAATGTTCTAAACGAATATTTGAATCAATGCGACGGAATGGCTGTAAAAGGAGTAGCCAGGGATGGCATTGAAGCAATCAGTATGATCAGAGAGCTTGCTCCGGAACTCGTCATACTTGATTTGATCATGCCCAATCTGGACGGAATAGGTGTTTTGGAGAGAATTTCCGGCATGCAGCTGCAAAAAAGGCCTGTTTTTATTGTGCTGACTGCAGTAGGACAGGACAGCATCATACAAAAAGCAATTGAGCTCGGTGCGGAGTATTATATATTAAAGCCTTTTGATGTCAATATGCTTGTAGCACGTATCCGGCAGATTTACAATGAAAAAAACAGCTCACAGTTTGTAAATATGGAGATTGCGGCTGGCAGAGCAGGCGGTGCCGAAGGCTTCAGAAGCCCCGACAGGCTTGATATGGAGCAGGTCGTTACAGGGTACATTAAAAGCATGGGGATTACTCCCAATATTGCAGGATATCATTATTTAAGGGAAGCTGTCATAAAGGCATCGGATCATCCTGTTCTGCACCAATCCGTGTTAAAGTCCATATACATCGGTATTGCGAATCGGCATCACACGACTGCGAAAAGTATCGAGAGAGCGATTCGGTGTGCTGTTGAAAGCGCCTATAAAAGAAACCAGTTCGACAAACCCGATGCGTGGAATCCGGACTGGGGCTGCACCGGCGGGAACAGGCCGAACAATTTTCAGATCATCTCCTGCCTGGCGAATAAAGCAAAAGCCCGAATGAATGCGACCAAGTGAACTGTCAGATGTTCAGCAAAATAATAAAAAAGAGTTACCACGCAGGTAACTCTTTTCTATTTTATTGAATAGCTTAAATTACTTATTAACTTTATCCTTTAAAACCTTACCGGCTTTAAATACAGGAGCTTTGGAAGCTGGTATGGTGATTTCTTTTTTGGTCTGGGGGTTTCTGCCTTTTCTGGCAGCTCTTTTCCTGACTTCAAAAGTACCGAATCCAACCAGAACTACTTTGTCTCCACTGTTGAGAGCTTCTTCAACAGAACCGATGAATGCATTGAGAGCTGCTTCGCTATTCTTCTTGTTTAAACCTGATTTAGTGGCGATGGAATTGATCAAATCTGTTTTATTCATTAAAACAACCTCCTAAATTTGGAATTCGACATTATTTTATAATGAAAGTGGCTTCAAGTCAAGCTTTTCACAACAATTTAGGCTTTTAGCACTACATCAATTTTTCAAATTCTCCAAAAATTACCCTATTATGGCAAAGTTATTACTTCCACGTCATTTTTCAACAAAAATTTCAATTCATTTACAAAAGAAGTACTCTTATTTTTCTCCGGAGATTGGCCTAGAATAATACAGCCGATATCATTTTCTTCGGCATACTGCGCAATGGTGCCGGCAATATCCTCAGATTTGAGAACTGCCAGATTGGCGCCAATGTTTTTTGAAATGCCGAAAAGATATTCCAGCGCTTCCGACTCCCTTGAACTGTCTAGAAAATTTACATTATTTTTTACTACATTCAGGACATACAAATTCCCTTTATATTCGTTTACCAGATCATTCGCACTTTTTATCAGTCTTTCACATGTTTTTTGCTGTGTTACACAGACCAATATATTTTTTGTTTCCACTATTTTGCCTCTTTTCTTTATTTCCCGGGTCATGTAAAGGTAGTGCGCGTCAATTGGAGTTGTTTTTTCCCCCTTCTATTATACCAAAACGCTTTATAAAAGTCTTATGAACAAGTTGTGAATTTTATCAGGGCCAATGTGTCAATGGTCATAGATTCTTGCAATTTAAACAATGATAATATATGATGAAACCGTAATGCTGTATGGAGCTGAGCGCCTGAAGGATGGCTTATCCTTTAAGGAATTCGGCTGTGAAAGAACAACGGAGGGGTGGAATGAAGCAGAATGAAGGAAATTGATGTTTTAGCCATCGTTAATGCTGTAGAACAGCTTTGCATGGATGCCAACTACTTTTTAAACCCGGATATCATGGACGCACTTACGGAGGGTACCCGAGAGGAAGAGTCGGAAACCGGAAAACTTATATTGGAACAGCTGGTTGAAAATGCAAAGATTGCTGCGGAAAAGCGTATGGCTATCTGCCAGGATACGGGAATGGCAGTGGTTTTTATTGAAATAGGGCAGGATGTGCATATAACGGGAGGCAGCCTGGCGGAGGCTGTTCATGAAGGAGTCAGAAGGGGTTATGAGAAAGGCTTTCTGAGGAAGTCCATTGTATCGGACCCGTTTGAGAGGAAGAATACGGGAGATAATACCCCGGCGGTTATCCACTTTGATATTGTTGAAGGTGACAAGCTTAAAATTGTACTGGCACCAAAGGGCTTCGGCAGTGAAAACATGAGCGCTGTCAGAATGCTCAAGCCCTCCGACGGCATTGACGGGGTGAGGAATTTTATAGAGGAAACCGTTGATAAAGCAGGCCCCAATCCATGCCCGCCGGTTATAATCGGTGTGGGTGTCGGCGGGACGATGGAAAAAGCAGCGCTGCTGGCAAAAAAAGCTCTGCTGAGGCCGGTCAACCAGCGCAATTCCAGAGAAACCATACGGTTGCTGGAGGAGGAAATGCTGGAGCGTATCAACAGGCTTGGGATAGGGCCTGCAGGACTTGGTGGGAGGCTTACTGCCATGGCAGTTAATATAGAAGTGTTTCCCACCCATATAGCCGGACTACCGGTAGCCTTGAATATGAGCTGCCATGTGACAAGACATGCGGAGATAGAACTGTAACCTTTTCTACTTGATTCTATAAATGAAACGGGGTATTACGTTGGAGAAAATAATCAGAATTACAACACCGTTAACCAAAGCTCAGGCGAAGCAATTGAAGGCCGGAGACACGGTTTATATCAGCGGAATCATTTATGCAGCCAGAGACGCTGCGCATAAAAAGCTCGTCGCACTGTTGGACGAAGGAAAAGAGCTTCCTTTCGATATTAGGGATCAGATCATCTATTATGTAGGTCCCTGTCCTGCCGGACCGGGGCAGATCATCGGATCGGCAGGCCCGACCACCAGCAGCAGAATGGATGCATATGCGCCGGCTTTAATAGAGCGCGGATTATCGGGCATGATCGGGAAGGGACTTCGGAACGAACAGGTGGTTTCATCCATGGTAAAGTACGGCGCGGTATATTTTGGTGCAACGGGGGGTGCAGGCGCGCTGCTGGCACGGTGTATCACCGCCTGCGAGGTCATCGCTTTCCCCGAATTGGGGCCGGAAGCCTTAAGAAAGCTGCATGTAGCAGACTCTCCCGCAACGGTGATCATAGACAGTGATGGTACGGACCTTTATAAGACCGGTCGGGCCGGATACGCTCGCTAATGGCTTGAACAGTCTGTTTCAAAGTGTTTTTGTTGATAATCACGGTAAAAGAAGGGTATATTTTAGTCAAATAATAGTGTATAATAAACTAAAATTACATAATGGCCGCAATACTTGCAGGGCTTGCCTACGTACTGCAGGCTGTTATAGATCGGGAGGATTTTATATGGCACAGGTAACGAAAGATATGATTATATCTGATATTTTAAAATTGGACAGGGGAACAGTACCGATATTGCTGAACAGCGGCATGCACTGCCTGGGTTGCCCTTCCTCATCAGGAGAAAGCCTTGAAGAAGCCTGCTCGATTCATGGAATCGATGCGGACCAGCTGGTGAAGGAATTAAACGATTACTTGGCATCAAAATGATCCGGCATAATATTGCTGTTTTGATTGGGGGATTTACTTAATGGCGGTAAGAGTGGTTGTAGGCACGCAATGGGGTGACGAGGGCAAAGGCAAGTATATTGACATGCTCGCAAAGGACTCCGATTTGGTTGTACGGTTTTCAGGCGGTAACAATGCAGGACATACGATTGTGGCGGACGGTGTGAAATACGCTTTGCACCTGATACCGTCAGGTATTCTCCATAAAGGCAGGGTCTGCATCATCGGTAACGGTGTAGTTGTTGACCCTGCTGTTCTTTTGAAGGAAATGGATAATCTTTCACAAAAGGGAGTCAGTACGGAAAGGCTTCTGATCAGTGACAGGGCGCATGTCATCATGCCTTATCACAAGCTTCTGGACGAGCTTCAGGAAGGCCAGAGGGGAGCTGCAAACCTCGGTACTACAAAAAGGGGAATCGGCCCTGCCTATGCGGATAAAACCGAAAGGTGCGGCATCCGCATGTGTGATTTCATTGACGAAGAGCAATTTGCTCTGAAGGTAAAGGAAAATCTGCTGGTTAAAAACCAGATTATTGAAAAAGTATATGGCAGCAAGGGGTTTGATGCCGATAGCATTATCGAAGAATACAGAGGTTATGCAAAGCGCCTGGCGAAGCATGTAACCGACGTCAACACCATTATCGGCGATGCGATAGAAGAAGGCCGGAATATCCTTTTAGAGGGTGCTCAGGCCACCTTCCTGGACCTTGATTTCGGCACCTATCCGTTTGTAACGTCGTCAAATCCCGTGGCAGGCGGAGTATGTACCGGAGCCGGCATCGGACCTACGTATGTTGACGAGATATACGGCGTTCTGAAGGCCTATACCTCCAGAGTAGGTACCGGACCCTTCCCGACGGAACAAAACAATGAAATCGGCGATACGATCAGAGAGCTGGGCTGGGAATACGGTACGACCACCGGAAGGCCAAGACGCTGCGGCTGGCTGGATACGGTCATGATCCGGTATGCGGCGCGTGTAAACGGTCTGACCGCGCTGGCGATCAACCATGTCGACACGATAGGCAAATTGGACAAAATCAAGCTATGCACGGCATATAGGAAAAATGGCGAAACCATACGGTATTTTCCTGCCAGCCTGAAGGAGCTTGCACAATGTGAACCGATTTATGAGGAGTTCGAGAGCTGGAAGGAGGACATATCCTCCGTCAGGAAGTACGACGATTTGCCCGCCAACGCAAAAAAATACCTGAAACGTATTGAGGAACTGGTTGGAGTCCGAATCGGGCTGATCGGCGTAGGCAAGGACCGCGAGCAAACCATCAGGGTATGATGCAGGTGCAAGCGGTGCAAATTTTCTTTCTCCTGTGGTTGACAAAACTATGAACCATACTGTATTATATATACTTGTGTGACCCAGACACAAGCCGTATATAGTACAATACGGGCCATTAGCTCAGTTGGCAGAGCACTTGACTTTTAATCAAGGTGTCCCGCGTTCGAGTCGCGGATGGCTCACCAAAACCCTGTAATCTAAAGATTACGGGGTTTTTTGCTGCTCTGGGGCAGACACCTTGATTCAGAATAGGTACCTTGACTTTAAGTGACCTTGATTTTTTCACTCATGAATAAATTATTATTCGTAGGTTGATTATGATCAAGAAAAGAAATCAAAAAACAAGGAAGCAAAGTGGAAGGTACTATCAGGAAGATGAGATTCAGGTATTCGAATTGCAGAGAATGATGGAAGGATTCTTACTGGAGCAGAATTGCAAAGGCAATTCGCAAGCGACGGTAAAATATTATGAAGTCAACATTATAAGATTTATTGGGTACCTTGAGGAGCAAGGAATAGATACCGATACCTCAAGTATTACAAAGCAACAAATCCAAAGGTACATTTTATATCTTAAAAGCTCTAAAAAGTGGTCTAAAACTGATCATATAGAGTCGAGTGAGCAGCTGACGTCAAAGTCTATTCAGACTTACATCAAGCACTTAAGGCTTGGGCAGCATGGATGGAGGAAGAAGGATATCTGGAAGAGGGGATTTCGTCTGAAATTAAACTGCCAAAAGCAACAAGGAAAGTAATAGAAATATTGACTGAAGAGGAAATCTAGATAGTTAATTTCGATAAAAAATGAGTAGAAAAGGACTAGTTCATATATTTATAATAAAGTTATCTATAGAGGAAAAGAGGAAATAGAATGCAAATTTATGATGCCATGTCCAGGTTAATAGACTTTATCGAAGATAATTTAACAAATTCAATAAAAATAGATGATGTTAGTAAGGATATCAATTACTCAATTTCCAGATTAGAAATAATCTTTTGTAGTATCACTGGACTTACAATAAAACAATATATAACAAAACGAAGACTTTCAGAAATTGCAAAGGGCTTACTACTTGGAAAACCTATACCCGAATTAGCAGCGGAATATTGCTATAGCTCTCATGCAAATCTTAATAGGGCATTTGTGAAAGAATATGGTGTTACTACAGGTCAATACAAAAAATGCGCACCAGATGTAAATCTACTTAATAAGTTTGATATTAGTGAGTACAAAAAATGTGCTGAAGAAATAAGTGCACGTTTAGATGACTTGGTAGAAAAAGGATTTTTTAATTCCAAAAAATCATATATGCATGACCAAAAATGTGTTTTAGAGGTAAACGTAATTGGGCTATTAAGATTTTTAAGTAGCTTACATCCATATGCAATGCCCAAAAGGTTATTTGATGGAATGTTAGGAGGTAAAGATAGAGACCAGTTAATGATGTTATTGTTAACTATAGATTATTACTTATATGATAATGACATAGAAAAGGAGAATTTGAAAATACGAATACCGGAAGACCGATTATTACAAGATTTTAATACGATAGACACATTTTATGATACAGAAAATTCTCTTTATCTTGGTGGACATATGACTTATTTTCTTCCTAGAAAAGACATAACTGATTTTGTAAATCAATTGGCTAAAATGTTCGATAGTGAAAATGAAGTCGAACCTGTCCAGTACAGGACTATATGGAAAAGGGAAAATGAAACTTATGATCTCCAAATGCCGCTTGAGGTGATATATGCGATCAGAGGAGACAGCAAGTATATTACAAAAATTCAGGCAAACATCTTATATTATATCCTGCGTGCGGAGCAGGGGAAATATGAAATCAAAAACTATACAGATTTATATAGCTTGCTGAAATCAGGGCCTGAAAATAAAAACGCCGATTGCCCTGAACCACAGGATTTACCTATTGAAATAATAAAAGATGAGCTCAATGAACTGGTTTATAAGCATATTATTTTTCCTTATAGGTAGCATATAGAAATTTATCATCTGAAATCAATAATGATAAAAAGATGTGAGGCTAGATGGGAGAATTTCATATATGTTGATTGTTGGAGTGCATGCGAAGTTGACTAGGGGGAGTCTTGTGAGTTGTGCATTGGATTGGATGAAAAAGCTGGAGGGTTTGCTTGAAGAGTTCAAGGTTGGATTTGATGATCAGCGCAAGAGGCTCTCTGAAGTGGATCTGGAATTATCTGAAATTCTCCATGAACTAGAGAATGTCAGGTTCAATGTAGTTGAAGGATATTATTATGCGAAAAGAATACAGGAACTGCGGGTAAAAAGGAGGCTGATAAAAAGCGAGTTTGAAAAGTATCAGAGAGTTAATTCCCAGTTGATTAAAAATCCTAATTTCATGCTTGAGCGCATTAAGAAGGGGTCTCATGTGAGTAAATAATATCGAAATAGGCACCATGACTTTTAATCAAGGTGTCCCGCGTTCGAGTCGCGGATGGCTCACCAGCAAAAAGCCTTGAAAACGAAATGTTTTCACGGCTTTTGCTTTTTTCGCGAGAAATGGATAACCTCGGCCTGCTCGTTTGGTTTGGAGGATATATCATTGGAGTGATCATTAACCAACATTTTCTCATA
>JAEZMC010000365.1 GCA_023435805.1 Bacillota bacterium
TTGGATACGGAAATCATCAAAATTGACATCAATACACCGGGTTGGGACAAGCAGTTGGATCGCGCGGCGGAGGTATTAAAGCTGGGAGGCCTGGTAGCCTTCCCGACAGAAACGGTATACGGGCTCGGCGCCAACGCCCTTGATACAAAGGCTGTTGAAAGTATTTATAAAGCAAAAGGGCGTCCGTCGGACAATCCGTTGATCGTTCACATAGCAGAGGCAAAAGCTCTTGAAGACCTGACTGTCGGCTTACCCGCCGCAGTGCCCCGCCTGATCGAAGCATTCTGGCCGGGTCCCCTCACATTGGTCCTTCCGAAATCGGACAAGGTGCCGGACATTATCACAGCAGGACTGAGCTCGGTAGCCGTAAGGATGCCTTCCCATCCCATTGCGCTGGCTTTGATCCGAAAAGCCGGCGTGCCGGTAGCGGCGCCCAGTGCGAACAGCTCCGGGAAGCCCAGTCCTACACTGGCAAAACATGTTGTTGAAGATCTGACAGGCAAAGTTGATATAATTATTGACGGTGGAAGTACTGATGTTGGACTGGAGTCCACTGTGCTGGACATTATCTCCATCCCGCCTGCAATACTGAGGCCGGGTGGAGTTACACGGGAACAGCTTCAGCAGGTTTTAGGCGAAGTCGGCACAGACCCGGCAGTGGCAGCCGGCTATACAGGTACGGCAGCACCCAGGTCACCCGGAATGAAATACCGACATTATGCGCCAAAGGCAACACTCCTGCTGGTACAGGGACAGCGGGACCGTGTGGTCTTGGAAATAGGAAAACGGGCAGACTTATATCACAGAGAAGGGGCATCCATCGGTATATTGACTACTGATGAAACAGCTGCTCAATACGATCCCACACTTTACACCAGCTGCAGGATACTGTCGCTGGGAAGCAGACAGCAGCCGGAAACACTGGCCGCCAACCTTTTCAGATGTCTGAGGGATTTTGACGAAAAAGGCGTGGAGGTCATACTGGCGGAAACGCCTGAAACCGATGGTATAGGCGTAGCTATTATGAACCGCCTTATGAAAGCGGCCGGCGGAAATATCATACAGGTTTGAGGAGCAGGCAGGAATGAAAAAAATCATTTTCGTATGCACCGGAAATACGTGCCGCAGCCCGATGGCAACGGGGTTTTTCAATACCTTCGCCATGCGTGAGCAGCCGTCATTTGACTATGAAGCCACTTCGGCAGGTCTTTCTACTTACGGGAGCACTCCCGCAAGTACAAATGCCATACGGGCGATGAAAGAGTCCTGGGGAATTGACATCAGTGCGCATCGCTCCCGCATGCTGACTGACAAGGATGTAAATGAGGCGTTTTTGCTGCTTACCATGACTCGAAGCCACAAGCATTACATATTATCCGAGTTTCCGGGAGCGTATGGAAAAGTATTTACATTAAAGGAATATGTCCGTGAGATGACCGAAGCACCTGATAAAAGCGGCAGTTCCGGTTCCCAGGCATTCAGTGCGGACATCAGCGACCCGTATGGGGGCTCGCTTCAGGGTTATCAGCAGTGTGCAAGGGAAATTATGCAGGCTGTCGTATTACTTGTCGAAAAACTTAAAAAAAGTTGATACGGCTTTGACTTTGTGAAATCATTAATATAAAATAAGGAATGGTAAAATAATAAATTTCGATTCTGAAATGAAAAGCTTCAGAATGTAAAGCAAGGATTTCATTATTCCTTTACCGGAGGGCTTAATTCAATGATAGCAATAGCAAGCGACCATGCAGGATATGAACTGAAAAGCGAAATAGTAAAGCATCTGGCAGAAAAAGGCGTCCCCTATGAAGATCTGGGTACTTGTGACTGTACCACCTCCGTCGATTATAATGACTTTGGCGTTTTAGTGGCGGAAGCTGTCAGCAGGGGTACACATGAAAAGGGCATTATCGTCTGTGGCACAGGAATCGGCATTTCCATAGCGGCCAATAAGGTTCCGGGTATACGGGCGGCACTTTGTACAGACAGTTATATGGCAAAAATGAGCCGTGAGCACAACGATGCAAATGTGCTGGCATTAGGCGGAAGAGTGATAGGCGCCGGCGTGGCAGTCGATATAGTCGACACATGGTTGGGCGCTTCATTTTTAGGAGGACGCCATCAACGCAGAGTGGACAAGTTCACGGCGATAGAAGAGAAGTTTGGACAGACTATAAATAAATAACTGGAGGTATTTATAATGGATAAAGTTTTTGTTTTTGACCACCCGCTGATACAACATAAAATTTCCTTATTGAGGGACAAAAACACCAGTACGAAGGAATTCAGGGAGTTGGTATCGGAGATAGCCATGCTGATGGGCTATGAGGTCACCAGAAGCATGCCGTTAAAGGAAGTTGAAATAGAAACACCTGTTGCGGTGGCAAAAACCAAAGTCATTTCCGGTAAAAAACTTGGTATCGTACCAATTCTCCGCGCCGGTCTCGGAATGGTCGATGGAATGCTGAACCTGCTTCCAATGGCCAAAGTCGGCCATATCGGTCTGTATCGCGACCCTGAAACGCTAGAACCGGTTGAATACTACTGCAAGCTGCCGGTAGACGCCTCGGAGAGGGAAATCGTCGTTCTGGACCCGATGCTTGCAACAGGTGGCTCCGCTTCGTCCGCCATCAGCTTTATTAAGGAAAGAGGAGTAACAAACATCAAACTGATGTGCCTGATCGCTGCGAAGTCGGGTATTGCCCGGATCAACAAGGATCTTCCCGATGTAGAAATATACTGTGCCGCTGTGGATGAGGTGTTAAACGACCACGGATATATCGTTCCAGGCCTCGGAGATGCCGGCGACAGATTGTTTGGAACAAAATAGCGCCTGAATCAGTCAAAAAAGGGCAGCTTATATAGGGGGTGCACAATGAGACCGTCATGGGACGAATATTTCATGGAAATTGTTCAGTTGATCAAGACCAGGTCTACCTGCGTCCGGCGTCAGGTCGGTGCGCTGATTGTGAAGGACAAGCGTATACTGGCAACAGGTTACAATGGCGCCCCTATGGGTTGTAAGCACTGTACAGAGGTTGGCTGCCTGCGGGACAGTATGAATATCCCCTCCGGCCAGCGTCATGAACTCTGCAGAGGAATCCATGCTGAGCAGAACGCCATGGTGCAGGCCGCATACTCGGGAACGAGCGTAAAAGACGGAACGCTTTATGTGACGCACCAGCCCTGTGTGCTATGTGCGAAAATGGCCATTAATGCGGGCATAAAAAAGATTGTATTCGCAGGCGAATATCCCGACGAGCTTTCAATGGAACTGCTCAAGGAAGCCGGTATGCGGGTGGTTAAGATCTGACTTTATTGCTTGTATAAGAAAGGTGTAATTACATTGTCATACATGTACGAATATCTAATAACATTTGTACTAGCGTTCATTGTTGCATTTTCAGCCACACCGATAGTTAGAAAGCTAGCCTTTAAGGCTGGAGCAATCGATATACCGAAGGATGAACGGCGCATGCACAGCAAGCCCATCGCATTGATGGGCGGAGCTGCCATTATTGCCGGATTTATGGTCGCCGTCCTCTTTGACCTGATCACCGTCCCCGGCATATTACCATTAAGTAAGGAATTGCTGGGGCTTCTCGCCGGAATTTCCGTCATCGCGCTGATGGGTATCCTTGACGACATACTGACACTGGGCTCAAAAGCCAAGCTTGCATTCCAGCTTGTCGCGGCTCTGTCTGTCGTATTGATTTCCGGGACGAGAATAGCGGTGGTCACCAACCCGTTCGGTTCGTCGGCTTATCTTGAGCTTAGCCCGTATATATCCTACCCGCTCACAATTTTATGGATTGTAGGTGTAACAAACGCCATCAATCTGATTGACGGACTGGATGGACTGGCGGCAGGCGTCTCCTCCATATCCTCTCTCTCGCTGTTTTTCGTTTCAATACTAAGAGTCGATCTGGAGCTCCCGATTGCCATCTATACCGCTATCATCACAGCTGCCCTGGCCGGTTCAACGCTGGGCTTCCTGCCGTTTAACTTCAACCCGGCAAAGATATTCATGGGTGAAACCGGATCCGCCTTCCTCGGATTTACGCTTGGCGTAATATCCATTCAGGGTGCTTTGAAATCATATGCCGCCATATCGATTGCTATACCTCTGCTGGTCCTCGGTTTACCGCTTTTTGACACGCTGTTTGCCATCATACGAAGAATCGGCAGCGGGAAGCCTATTATGCAGGCCGACAGGGGACATCTGCACCATCGGCTTATTGATATGGGTTTGAGCCAGCGGCAGTCGGTCGTAATTATGTATACCGCAAGCGGCGCATTGGGTCTGTGCGCCATTGTTTTGGCAGACAGAGGCGCTATCAGCGCCATCATACTTCTGCTGGCCGTTTCTGTTTTCGTAGTCGGCGGAGCAAGGTATATGAGCGATCTCAGCGGTTCGAACGATTCCGTCAAACCGGCTGGGAAAGATTCGCAGGAAAGAACTGCAGACGCTGTCCAACCGGAAAATAAAGTAATTGAAAAACCGTCAAATGGAGTGACAAAATGAATAAATTGAAGGTAATGCCTATTTTTGGCACCAGACCGGACGCGGTAAAAATGGCTCCGCTGGTCAAAGCACTGGAGATGCATCCGGAAATTGAGCCTGTTGTGTGTGTAACCGCACAGCACAGGCAAATGCTGGACCAGGTGTTGGACATTTTTCAAATCCGCCCCCATCATGACCTGAATATCATGCAGGAAAGACAAACGCTCGAGCAAATTACCACAAAGGCACTGGAAGGCCTTGCAGACGTATTTGACAGATCCAGACCGGACATCGTTCTGGTGCACGGCGATACGACCACCTGCTTTGTTGCCGCTCTTGCAGCATTCTACCGTAAAATTCCTGTCGGACACGTAGAAGCCGGACTAAGGACACATGATATCTATTCGCCCTACCCGGAGGAAATGAACAGAAAGCTCACCGGCGCACTGTCCAGTCTGCATTTCGCTCCAACCGCGGCTAACAGGTCAAACCTGCTGACAGAGGGTGTTCGCGCAGACAGGATCTATGTCACGGGCAACACTGTCATTGACGCTTTGAAAACAACTGTTAAAAAGGATTACATATTTCAAAATACCGCTTTGAAAAAGTTGGATTTTAAAGGAAGAAGAACCATAGCTGTCACAGCCCACCGGCGTGAGAATCTGGGAGAGCCTCTGGAACAAATATGCCTGGCCCTCAGAGATATTGCCGACCGCTGGGAGGACGTCAATATCGTCTATGCGGTTCATTTGAACCCTGCTGTGCGTGAAATCGTTTTCAGGGTTCTTGGCGACCGCCCACGGGTTCATCTCATCGACCCGCTGGACGTTGAGGACATGCACAACCTGATGGACCGCTCCTATCTGGTCATGACCGATTCAGGAGGACTTCAGGAGGAGGCTCCCGCTCTGGGCAAGCCGGTGCTGGTATTGAGAAGGGAAACCGAACGTCCTGAAGCCGTTGAGGCAGGTACTGTCCGGCTGGCCGGAACAAATCGGGAAAATATCAAAGCCCTTGCGTCACAGCTTCTTGACGACAAAAACGAATACTCAAAAATGGCCAGAGCCGTTAATCCTTACGGAGACGGATCTGCTTCCGAGCGTATTGTTGATGCAGTTCTATTCGAATTTGGGAAGACCGGCAGAAAACCGGAGGAATTTCGGGTATAGCATTTACTGAGGCTGCGTACCGCTGCCCGCGGCATTTGCAGAACCCGGTTCCGTCGTATCGTAAATATCTCTCAATATGACGATATCCACCCTTCTGTTTTGAAAACGGTGCTCTTCCGTATCATTGGGGACCTTCGGCCTATATTCCCCAAAGCCTGTAGCGGATAGCTTCGCGGGGTCGATACCGGCCTCGCTTACCAGTACTCTCCAGACACTGTTCGCTCTTGCCGTGGAAAGCTCCTGATTGTCCGGGAACCGTGAATTTTTGATCGGCACATTGTCGGTATGACCTTCCACCCTCATTTGCTTACCGGGTATCTTGCTCAGGATTTCCTTTCCGATGTGGACAATATTGTTTTTCGATTCCTCTTCAATATCGGCACTGCCGCTTTTAAACAGCACCTGCTCGCCGATGGATATGAAAATGCCTCTCTGCTGCAGTGAAACATCAATCTGTCCTTTCAGTCCCAGGTCTGCGACCAGCTTTTCCACGGTCTCCTGCACCTCCTGCATTTGCTGTTCCTCAAGGCTTGAAGGAACAACGGGCGAGGGTGCAGTCGCTTCGAGGCTGATCATGGATGGCGCCCCTCCGCCCTCTCCTATCAGCTGGGCTGCGGAACTGTCACCGAAAGCAGCTCGCAGTGAAGCCGCAACCTGCTGGTATTTTGCAACGTCGACATTTGCCATTGTATAAAGAAGAATAAACAAGATAAGCAGCAGATTCATAAGATCGGCATAGGTCAGCAGCCAACGCTCGGAATTATCTTTTTCGACTTTCACCTTTGCCATGGATCAACCCTCCAACTCAGCATTCGCGTCCTGCTTCGCCCCGCCTTTACCCTTGCCGTACAATTTCTCCAGCAGCGTAAGGTTGAGCTTTTCCTTGATGATCCTTGGATTTTCTCCTGCCTGTATAGAAAGTAGCCCTTCAATGATGAGATCGTTGATCATTCTCTCCGCTTCCGCCTTCTGCTTAATTCTATCTGCAAAAGGAAGATAAATAAGGTTTGCCGAACCGACACCAAACATGGTTGCAAGGAAAGCAACGGCGATTTTTTCGCCAAGGCCGCCCGGTTCCGCCTCCATGCTTCCCAGTACAACAATCATACCCATAACGGTACCGAGAACACCCATGGTTGGCCCATAGCCGCCCATTTTTTCAAATATCTTTGCAACAGCTTCGTCAATGCTTTCATGAAGCTCCGTCTCACGCACCAGGATATCCTTGATGACTTCGGTTTCTATACCGTCGACAACAAGGGCAAGACCTTTCTTGATCAGCTCGTTTTCATTATTCTGCGCATCCTGCTCCAGACTAAGCAGCCCATCCTTCCTTGCCTTTTCCGAAAGCTCCGCAAGCTGGTTGATGATTCCGACAGGATCCTGCTTTTTATTGGTAAATATCGTTTTTAAAGCGGCGGGAATTTTTTTCAAATCGCTCGTTGGAAAGGAAAGTATGGTTGCTCCGAATGTACCGCCAAATACTATCAGCAGAGGTGAGGTATGTGTAATCAGGTTTAATACGTTTCCTCCCTCCAGGACGTATCCAAAGAGGATCATTCCTACTCCCAGCAAGATACCAATAATTGCGCCGATATCCATAAAATCACTCCTGTTATCTTCGGTGAAATATTTTGTTAAAAAACTATCACACAGTATTGAATATTGAAAACCTCTGTGATATATTAGTTTTAATTGTTTTGCGAAGGTGCTGAAACTAACCGCTGAAGCCCTTTGCATATTTTGATTATCGGCATAACACAAGGATTACTTAATATTTTTATTAGGTATGGAGATAGAAGGAATTGTTAAAAACCAAGCTGGAGCGGTTCATAGCTAAACGAGTACTAATATGTGTGATTTTGCTGACGATAATCGATTTGGTATTGCTTGAACACAAATGGTTTGTACTAATTGGTTTGATACCAGGCGCAATATTTAGTCTGGCAAAATTCGGAAGCTATGCATGGGTATTTGGAAAAATCCTCGGTGTGTCCAGCAAAGCTGGATTGGACAAATTGGCACCGGGCAGCAGTATCGCAGTATTTATGTTGAACCAGTTTATCCTGCTCCCGCTTCTGTTCATAGCCTATTTCCTTCATCAGTGGATTTTTATTGGATTTATAGCAGGGATTTTATTGGTACCTTTTGTTGTAATGATAAATTGTATGACCGAAGGAATTGGCATCACGAAAAACCATTTTGAGTAAGAAGGTGTTAGCTGTGCATACAAGCAATGTCATGGAACCGAACGATCTGTTTTCGATTAATATTCTGGGAGTGTCCTTCCCTATTTCGGACAGCATTATCATGATGTGGATCATTATGGCCATACTGATCATACTGGCCTTTGTATTCACAAGAAATCTCAAAGCCATTCCCAAAGGAAAGCAAAATGTTGTTGAGATCGTGGTTGAAACCATCAACAACCTGATAAAGGGAAACATGGGCCACCATTGGAAGGCTTTCGCCCCTTATTTCGGTACGATTATCCTATTTTTACTGTTTGCAAATACGGCAGGTATTTTCAGTATACTTCCCACCGGCGAAGAACTGTATAAGATTACCGGTATAGAATTTTTCGAACATCTTCCTCACTTCTCCATCATTCCTCCAACAAAAGACCTGAACGTAACAGTAACCATGGCCTTGATGACGGTTTCGCTCATACTGTTTTCCGGCTTGAAATACAAAGGTTTCAAGGGCTGGTTGAAGAGCTTCCTCAAGCCGTCGCCGGTCATGCTTCCTTTTCATATACTCGACTACGGCACAAGAACACTGTCACTGTCTCTCCGTCTTTTCGGCAATATATTGGCAGGTTATATCATTATAGAAATGTTGTATGAAGGAGCAATTTACATAAAGCCCATCGTTCCGGTTGCCAGCGCATTTTTCGATTTGTTTGACGCCGGGCTTCAAGCTTATATATTTGTTTTCCTATCATCTATATATATTTCTGAGGCAATAGAATAAGGAGGTGAGTTTAATGTCAGCAAGCGGTTTGATAGCAATTGGTGCTGGTATTGCAATGTTTACAGGTTTTGGAGCTGGAATAGGTCTTGGTATCGCTTCCTCTAAAGCATCCGAGGGTGTATCAAGAAACCCAGAGGCCTCCGGCAAGATCATGTCAACCGGTCTTATTTTTGCAACCCTTTCTGAAGTAACCGCAATTTTCGGTTTCGTAATTGCAGTTATGTTGATTGGCAAAATGTAAGCCTGCAGGCGGGGGGGAAAGGGTTTTCCCCCTGCGGATCGCGACATGGTCCCCTTTACTCCAAAATCAACCTGAACTAGCGTTACAGTAAGTTTGAAAGGGTGAATATAGATTGCTCGAAAGTTTAAATGCTTTAAAATTCGTGTTTGTAGCGTTGAATTTGATTATTCTCTATATTGTTCTTAGGAGAATTCTTTTCAAGCCGGTTACGGAATTTATGGAAAACCGCACAAAGTCCATCAAGGACTCCATTGACGAGGCTGAGAGACAAAAAGCGGAAGCCGGTGAAATGAAGCGTTCCTATGAAGAGCAGATCATAAATTCCAGAGTGGAAGGCGAGAAGATCATCAACGAGGCGCGCATAAAGGCTGGAAAAGAACATGACAGGCTTGTTGCAGAGGCCAAGCAGGAAGTTGAAAGCATGCTTGCTCGTGCCAGGGATGAAATTGAGCACGATCGCGAGCAGATGCTTCATGAAGTCCGTGCACAGGTGGCTGGACTTGCGCTTGCCGCCGCTTCCAAGGTTATCGAAGCAAATATGGATACGGAAAACAACAGGATGCTTGTCGATAAATTCATAGATGAGGCGGGTGTTGCCTGATGCCGCTGGTTGAAAAAAGGTATGCGGAGGCTCTTGTAAGCCTGTCTGCAGAGAAAAACAGCCTGGATGATTATCAGAACGAGCTGGCCGCCGTAGCCGGTATTTATGAGGCGGAAAGCGAGTTGAAGGCTTTTCTGCTGAATCCGCAAAATGTTGTGGATGTGAAGAAAAAAGTACTTGGCAGCATATTGGAAGGCAAAGTGCGGCAGGATATTCTCCATTTACTGTTCATTCTTCTCGACAAGGGACGTATAGGCTCGTTGCCGGGTATATACCGCGAATATGTCAGAATGGCCGATGAGAAGAGAAATATGCTCAATATCACCATCATGGCGGCAACGCCGGTTGATCAGGAGCATATTGACCGTATTGGCGAAAAGTTCAGAAAACTTTATCATTCCTCATCCGTCAAGGTTGCCGTAAAGCTTGACCCTACTCTGGTAGGCGGCGTGAAGGTGGCAGTCGGTGACAAGCTGTACGACGGTACGATAAAGGGCAGGTTATCCAGACTGCAGTCAATACTGGCCGGACAGTAAAAGGAAATTTGATACGAGGTGAATGCGATGAATTTAAAACCGGAAGAAATCAGTTCCATTATAAAGCAGCAGATTGAAAGCTATGGAACAAAGGCAACAGCAGAAGACGTGGGATACGTTCTTCAGTCAGGTGACGGTATTGCAAGGATATACGGCCTTCGCGGCTGTATGTACGGCGAGCTGTTGGAGTTTGAGAACGGCGTCCGCGGTATGGCCTTAAATCTTGAAGAGGACAACGTAGGCTGTGTTTTGCTTGGCGCTGAAACAGAGATCAAGGAAGGTACCGTGGTAAAGAGCACCGGCAGAGCCGTTGAAGTCCCTGTAGGCAGCGCAATGATTGGCAGAGTAGTCAATCCGCTGGGTAACCCGCTGGACGGCAAGGGTGAGGTGAAAGCCGAGCGTTTCAGACCCATCGAATTTCTGGCGCCGGGCGTCATTGACAGAAAAGGCGTAACAAAACCGCTGCAGACAGGTATTATGGCCATTGACGCCATGACACCCATCGGCAGGGGTCAGAGGGAATTGATCATTGGTGACAGGCAGACCGGCAAAACAGCGATTGCCATTGATACCATCATTAACCAGAAGGGCAAGGATGTTATCTGCATCTATGTCGCAATAGGCCAGAAGGCATCTACCGTTGCAGGCATTCACAACACGCTGGAAAGATTCGGAGCCATGGAGTACTCCATCATCGTTTCCTCCACCGCCAGTGAAATGGCTACCATCCAGTATATCGCACCGTATGCCGGCTGTGCCATGGCCGAGTATTTTATGTTTGACGAGCACAAGGATGTATTGATCATATACGACGACCTGTCGAAGCACGCTGTCGCTTACAGGGCCATGTCTCTGCTTCTCCGCAGGCCGCCGGGACGCGAAGCCTTTCCGGGCGATGTATTCTACCTGCATTCCAGGCTGCTTGAAAGAGCCGCAAGGCTTTCAGACGAGCTTGGCGGAGGTTCGATTACAGCGCTACCCATCATTGAAACACAGGCGGGAGACATCTCGGCATATATTCCGACCAACGTCATCTCCATTACCGACGGTCAGATATTCCTCGAATCCGAGCTGTTCTATTCAGGCCAGCGGCCGGCTATCAACGTTGGCGTATCGGTATCCAGGGTTGGCGGCGCCGCACAGATCAAGGCCATGAAGAAAATTGCCGGACCGCTGAGGGTCAATCTTGCTCAGTACAGAGAGTTGGCCGTTTTTGCACAGTTTGGTTCCGATCTTGACAAAGCGACCAAGGACAAACTGACTCAGGGCGAGCGTCTGCTGGAAGCCTTAAAGCAGGATTTATACGCTCCGTTCCCCGTAGAGGATCAGGTAATCCTCCTTTATATAGCTTCCAATAAATATCTGATGGATATTCCGGTGAAGGAGGTCAAGAAATTCAACCTGAATTCACTGGCGTATGTAAAGGATAAATACCCGCAAGTCCTGGAGTCCATACGGCAAACAGGCGAACTGCAACCGGACATGGAAGAGCTGCTTAAAACAGCAATTGACGAATGCAAGGCCCACAGAGCACAGGCGGTGAGTTAATATATGTCAAGCATGCGAGAAATCAAGATGCGGATAAAGAGCATCAAAGAGGAACGGCAAATAACGAAGGCTATGAAGCTGATAGCCGCGGCCAAGCTGAAGAAGGCAAGGCAGCAGCTGGAACAGACAATGCCTTATTTCACCACGGTGAAGGAGACTATTGTCGACATCCTCATGCAC
>JAEZMC010000156.1 GCA_023435805.1 Bacillota bacterium
AAGAACTCCCAGATCCAACCCTGCAACGTATACCGGTGTATTTGATCTGATACGCGAAGTATTTGCGGGAACAACGGAAGCGAAAATGAGGGGGTACAAGTCCGGGCGGTTCAGCTTCAATGTTAAGGGCGGACGCTGTGAGGCCTGCAGCGGCGATGGTATTATCAAAATAGAGATGCATTTTCTTCCCGATGTATATGTTCCCTGCGAGGTGTGCAAGGGGAAGCGGTACAACAGGGAAACGCTGGAGGTTAAGTACAAGGGGAAAAATATATCGGATGTACTGGATATGACAGTGGAGGATGCGCTGGAGTTCTTCAAGAACATTCCAAGGATACAGAGAAAGCTTGAAACTTTGTTTGACGTGGGTCTCGGTTATGTTAAGGTGGGTCAGCCTTCAACGACGCTTTCGGGCGGAGAGGCGCAGCGGATCAAGCTTGCTACGGAGCTGTCCAGACGGGCCACGGGAAGAACGCTGTATATTCTTGATGAACCCACCACAGGCCTTCATATAGCCGACGTACACAGGCTGGTGGATATACTTCACCGCCTGGTCGAAGCTGGTAATTCAGTTGTGGTGATTGAACACAATCTGGATGTGATAAAAACAGCCGATCATATCATCGATCTGGGTCCGGATGGCGGCGGGAAAGGCGGACATGTCATAGCCTGCGGTACACCCGAGGAGGTAGCCGCAATGGAAATTTCCCATACCGGTCATTTCCTGAAAAAAGTCATCCCGTAATATAAACAAAAACTGGGCAGAAGCTCGGAACTACCGAGTTTTTGCCCAGTTTCCAGTATCCATAAAAAAGAAGCGGGAGCTGCATTTTCAACTTCAAGCAGTATGTTCCGCCTGATGCCCGGTAAATCCATCTTATAAAATGCAGGCGCGGTTATCATCCCGAGTATCAGTTTACTCAGGAAGAAGTTCAGTTGAAACAAATAAAAGGGTGTTTTTCAACTAACATGCAGGAACCTCCCGCAGAGCTGAAAATTATTTGGGATCGGCAAATCCGAAACCAAACGGGCTTACAAACAAAATAAGGAACACCAGTATGAAGAACAAAATGGCGCAATTATCGCCAAAAATACCGCCTCCGCAACCTCTGTCTGCCATTCATAACACCTCCCATTTCCTTGTGCAAATTCGAATAAGCTTTTGCTTTGCTGCTAATAGTAATATATTCCGGAGTTGCACAAACGGTTACAAAAACAATTTAATCCCATGAAGCCTGATATTGCTTCAGCCCGCTCTCAGTGCGGCTATTCCGGAGATTACCGCAGCCTGCTGTTAAAAAACAGCTCTTTTATGTTAATTCCATGTTAACTTCTATTGTATTCACACTTCCACTGTTATATAATTTTTTGGTGATCTGGAAATAATGTTATATACTTTGTAGGAAAAGAGGAACCGATATGTTTAGGTTTACCGCAAAAGAGAGGATATTTTTTGATTTATTCTCGCAGACCGCTGAGGATACCTGTAAGGCGGCCAAAATGCTTGAAGAATTGATGAAGGACTATACGGATGTGACCAAGAAAGTTACTGCGATTGAAGAAATGGAGCACAAATGCGACGAGCATGTCCATAACATGCTTGAACATCTGAACCGTTCTTTTATTACGCCCATAGACCGGGAGGATATCTATCTGATTGCAAAGGAACTGGATAACATAACGGACGATATCGAATCCACCGCACATCGTTTCAGGATGTTCAATGTAAGTGACATGAGAGAAGATGCCCGGAAAATGGCTACCCTTATCGTGCAGTGTACAGAGGAACTGATGGGTGTCATGTCTGAAATGAAGAATATGAAAACAAGCAAATTATTAAGGGATCGCATTATAGAAGTAAACAGGATTGAGGATGAAGGCGATGAAATATACAGAAGTGCCATGCACCAGCTTTTTGTTTCCGAATCCAACGCACTCGAGGTCATTAAATGGAAGGAAATATACGAGTATCTCGAAAATACGCTGGATGCTTGCGAAGATGTAGCCAACATAATCGAAGGAGTTGTAATGAAGCATGCCTAGTATCACACTTATTCTAGTAGCAGTTGTAGTACTGGCACTAACCTTTGATTTTATAAACGGTTTCCATGATACGGCCAATTCGATTGCCACTTCTGTATCCACCAGGGTATTAACACCCAGAATGGCGATCATCATGGCTGCTTCTCTTAATTTCGTCGGTGCCCTGGTCAGTGAAAATGTGGCCAAAACCATATCAAAAGGCTTGGTGCACGGCACGCTGGAACAGTATGTTATTGTTTCCGCTTTGATTGCCGCTATTGTCTGGGATTTGATCACCTGGTACATCGGTATTCCCAGCAGTTCCTCCCATGCACTGATCGGCGGCCTGGTGGGTGCTTCCATTGCATTTGCAGGAGGTTTGCAGAAAATTATGTGGAGCGGTGTGCTGAACAAAGTCATTATACCGCTTTTTACGTCTCCCGTGATTGGTTTTGTCTTTGGTTATCTGGTCATGTCGATTATTTATAGAATTTCCAAAAATGCGTCCCAGCGGAGCGTAAATAAGGTGTTTTCAAAGCTTCAGATCGTATCTGCGGCGATCATGTCCTATTCACATGGCAATAACGATGCGCAAAAATCCATGGGGATCATCACACTTGCACTGGTAAGCGCAGGGTTGTGGGATAATGATGCGGGCATACCGGTATCGGTCAAAATTGCATGTGCCCTGGCAATGGCATTGGGTACTTCGGTTGGAGGCTGGAGGATAATTAAGACACTTGGCGTGAATATGATCAAGCTGCAGCCCGTTGGCGGCTTTGCCGCCGAGACTTCCGCCGCAATAGTAATCGAAGCTGCCACAGCAATCGGAGCGCCTGTCAGCACGACGCATGTCATATCTACCGCCATTATGGGCGTGGGCGCTTCCAAACGACTTTCCGCCGTCAGATGGATACTGGCAAGAAATATTGTATTTGCATGGGTATTTACCATACCGGTAACGGCTCTGCTTGGAGCACTGGTTACACTGGTTATCAAAGCGATTTTCCTATAGAACGGGATAGCGCGGCATAGTAAAAGATCGGTAAAGAACTCTACACCATGTGTGAAGGGTTTTTTCTTTTTATTTCCTTTAAACTGCTTGATTATGCACAGATAAAGCTTGCTTTTCATGTAGACCCCGGATATAATAATATGTTATACTTAATTAAAACACACAAACTGAGTTGGGGTGTCCCCCTGAACTTTACAATAAACATATTGTTGGAGACAGACGTATAATGAATAACAGGATACCTCCCGAGCAGCAGCTGCGGGGAGGAAAGGCGGATATCCGGCGGCAGTGGACGGCAGGGAACGTTTAATTGACAGCGGAAGTGAAAGGAGTTGATTGACTTGATGATGTGTTCAGTTTGTAAAGAGAATTATGCCGTAGTATTTATAACCAAGATAATGGATGGAAAGCAGAACCAGGAAGGCCTTTGTTTATCCTGTGCAAAAAAGCAGGGTATTCAGCCTGTCAATCAATTGATAGAGCAAACCGGTATGTCCGAAGAGGATATAGACAATCTGAACAAACAGATGGGCAACCTGTTTGATAATATCGACATGGATATGGGAGGGAGCGGATCCGCGGACATGGACAACCAACCTGCCAGCGGAAAGGCCAATCCGTTTTTTAATTTTATCAACCGCGCTTTTCCCAAAAATGAAGAGTCGGCCGACGAAGGCGACGGCCGTAAGGATTTGCTGGACGACAAGGACAATAAAAACGGAACAAGGACCAAGACCCAGGAAAAGAAAAGCCTCAAAAAGAAAAAGTATCTGGATATGTATGGAACAAATCTGACAGATATGGGCAGAGAGGATAAGATTGACAGGGTTATCGGCAGGAACAGGGAAATTGACAGAGTGGTGCAGATATTAAACAGAAGGAGCAAAAACAATCCGGTGCTGGTCGGTGAACCCGGTGTTGGAAAAACAGCCATTGCGGAGGGCCTCGCCGTAAGGATTGCCAAACGGCAGGTGCCGGCTAAGCTGTTCAATGCGGAAATTTACCTGCTGGACATGACAGGGATTGTTGCCGGAACACAGTTCAGAGGTCAGTTTGAAAGCAGAATGAAGGGAATCATTGAAGAGGCCAAATCCCTTGGAAATGTGATCCTGGTTATCGATGAGCTTCATAATATTATGGGTGCCGGCGAAGCGGAAGGCGCCATGAATGCGGCCAACATACTCAAGCCTGCGCTTTCCAAAGGGGAAATACAGGTGATCGGCGCCACAACGCTTAATGAATACCGCAAGCATATTGAGAAGGATTCGGCGCTCGAACGCAGGTTCCAACCGGTTATGGTGGATGAACCTTCGGTGGAGGACAGCATCGAGATATTAAAAGGGATACGTGATTACTATGAAAAGTATCACAGGGTGAAAATATCCGACGAAGTGGTCGAGGCGGCGGTCAGGCTGTCGGAAAGGTATATAACCGACAGGTTCCTGCCGGACAAGGCGATCGACGTTATCGATGAGGCAGGCTCCAGGGTAAACCTGAAAAATACCGGTCTGGTCGAGCTGGAGGCTTTGAAGGACGAACTCCGCAAAGTACAGGAAGAAAAGGAATTTGCCATATCGGCGGATTCCATAGAGGACTACCAGAAAGCGGCGGACCTCAAGGTGCGTGAATGCAAACTGCTTCAGAAAATCAAGGACTTTGAAGAGCATAACAAGGAAGACGAGCTCTCGGTTGACGACATTGCATATATTATTGAATCCTGGACCAAGATACCTGTTCAGAAGCTGACGGAGGTGGAGACCGTCAAGCTGATGAATCTGGAGGAAAGACTTCACAGAAGGGTAATCGGGCAGCATGAAGCGGTGAATAGCATATCAAAGGCTATCCGAAGAAACAGAGCAGGGTTCAGAAAGAAAAAGAAACCGGCATCCTTTGTTTTCGTCGGCCCCACCGGTGTAGGAAAAACCGAGCTGGTAAGGGCTTTGGCGGTAGAGCTTTTTGAAACGGAAGAGGCGCTGATCAGGCTTGACATGTCCGAATATATGGAAAAGCATACAGTTTCAAAGCTGATCGGTTCACCACCGGGCTATATTGGCTATGACGACGGAGGCCAGCTGACCGAGAAGGTAAGAAGGAAGCCGTTCTCCGTCATTCTGATGGATGAAATTGAAAAAGCGCATCCGGATGTGTTCAACATGCTGCTGCAAATACTTGAAGACGGAAGGCTGACCGACAGTCACGGCAGGGTGGTGAATTTCGAGAATACGATTATCGTGATGACCTCCAATGCCGGTACGACGTTGAAAGCAAACGGGCTCGGCTTTGCCGCAGACGGCTACAAGACACTGGAAAACCGGGTCAAGGATGTGCTGAAGGATACCTTCAGGCCTGAGTTTTTAAACAGGCTGGATGAGATTATCGTATTTACTGAGCTGAGCAAGGACGAACTGAAGCAGATTGTAGCCCTGATGTATGAGGAAGTGCGGGCTGAAGCGGCACAGAAGGGCATATCTCTCAGCTTTACCGACGAAGTCGGCGATTTCCTGCTGGAAAAGGGCTATGACCCAAGGTACGGGGCGAGGCCTCTCAGAAGGACGATACAAAAATATATTGAGGATGAACTCACGGAACAATTTTTACTTGGTAAATTCCAGCCAGGAACCAGCATCGTAGCGGATGTTCAGGATGGAAGAATACAATTTCGTTAAGCTAATAAAAAATAAAACCGGTCTATGACCGGTTTTATTTTTTATTTAATTGTTATATAATCAAAATAATGTTAAATTATTATACATAATATTACATAAGGAGTTCAATGTGCGGCGATTTAAAGCATATCCGGCTTTTTTTACTATCATGACACTGGCCGTAGCGCTTGCAGCCGGTGCCTGCTCCGGTGGAGAATACGGCAGCCGGCAGTTGCCTGCGGCATCGGAAACCGTTGATTCACCCAAAACCATCCTGCGGTACATCAGCAGCTGGGGTGGTGTCGACAGCAAAGCGGAAACGCTCAAAAGTATTCTGAATCAGTTCGAGAAGGACAATCCGGATATTATTGTGACCAATGAATCCCTTTTCGGTGAAGATTTTCTGCCAAAGATTAAAACCGACTTTGCCTCCGGCAATGATCCCGATGTTTTTGGATTATGGCCGGGATCGGATATCAATGCACTTGTTAAAGCAGGAAAGGTCGCCGACCTGACGGAGCTGCTGGACGAAGATCCGGACTGGAAAAACAGTTTCAGTGAGAGCATGTGGGATTATACTACTATGGATGGAAGGATATACGGCCTGCCCGTAGAGGTTATCTTTGAATGCATGTTCATAAACAAAGATCTGTTTGACCGATACAAAATACCGGTACCGCAGGATTTTGAAAGCCTTAAGTCTGCGGTTGCCGCCTTCAGAGCGCACAATATTGTTCCGATCGCTTTCAATACCTATGGAGAAGGTACGTACCTGTACCAGAACATCATAGCGGTCATCGGCGGAAAGGAAAATACGGAATACCCGTTTAGCGGAGACAATGTAAAGTCCAGCCACATTACGGCCATGAAATACGTCAAGGAACTGTACGATCTGGATGCTTTCCCGGAGGACTGCTTTACCATGACGAACAATGAAAGAAATGTCCTGTTCAAAGAAAAAAAAGCGGCTATGATCATCCAGGGTTCCTGGTATATAGGAGATTTTGACGCCGATGATGATACGGTTGATATCATCCATTTCCCCTATATCAGCGGTTATGGGACACCCAAGGGCACCATGGTCTATGGACTGGGTGGCGGTTCCTTTCATATGAGTACGGCCGTGGGCGGCGACAAAACGAGATACGAGGCCTCCGTCAGACTATTGAAAGCGCTGACCTCACCCGAGACGGCAGCCGTATTTGCGTCAGAAACAGGTATGATCAGCAATGTTAACATAGATCAATACAACATCCAGTACAGAAAACTCACCGTGAAGGGGATGAAAATGCTGGAGGATACCAGTCTGCTTGTAGGGCCGCCGGATTCCTTCGTCGACAGGACTTCCTGGGAGAACGATATTGCACAGCAGTTCCCCTACTACCTTTCTGGCAAGATCACAGCGGAAGAAGTATGGAGAAAAGCCATCGCTAACGGTATCATACCGGAGTGATGCGATTACGGGCAATGAACATTATTATTGCAGGGGGCAACCAAATGAGGCATACACCCGCCAAGCTGCTAAAATTCTACAGGAATCTTTCAATCAGGAGCAAGCTGGTGCTTGTGTTGTATATTCAGATTCTGATACCGCTGGTACTGGTGGGTTATTTAAGTTACAAAAATTCAGAAAGCATTATCAAGGAAAATTCAACGGACTATTCACGGGATATCCTCAACATGATCCAGCTCAGACTGAATGATTATATGAGCACTTTGACAGAGATATCGCAGGATTTGCTTTATGAGGACATGATCTATAATGCACTGAAGAGGAGCAGTGATGTCAACGATCCTCTGAAGAATTTCGAATATGAAAATTCCGTTAACAGTCATTTAAAAATGGTGGTTATCTCGAGATCGGAGATACGTTCTCTATGCATTTTCTCTGAAGACGGATATATCTATTACGCAGATGACAACAGCCGTGAAGCGGGCTCCAGGAACGATATACCCTATGCGGAGATTCTGAACAAGGCAAGGCTCGGTAAAGGGAAGCCGGTTCTATATATCGTAGCGGAAAACAGAAAAGTGAAGGATATCTACATGGCAAGGCAGATCAACGACAGGGACCGATTCAAAGAACTGGGCCTTCTGATCATGCATGTAAAAAAAGAAGTGCTGGATGAGGTCTATCAAGGCCTTACCGGCAATCTTCAAAACATCATGATCCTGTCGTCGGACAAGGAACTGATCGCAAGCAGAAATTATAACGACTCCTACATTCTTTCCGATGAATTGATGGAAAGCATCAACGGAGAAAAGGGAGAAAAAATCGACGAAAAGGCGGGCGTGTTCGTATCCTATATTACGCTGAAGAATGCAGGCTGGAAAATCGCTGCCTATGTAACACTGGATGAGCTCTACAAGGATGCCTACAAACTCAGACGCAACATTGTGATGCTGTGTTTTGTAAGTGTACTGCTGCTATCCGTCATCACAACCATCATAGCCGTGGATTTTGTAAGCCCGATCAACAAGCTGGTCAAAGGCATGAAAAAGGTGCAGGCCGGTGAAAGCGATGTTTATGTGCAGGACGACAGGGGAGATGAACTAGGTTTTTTAAATAAAACCTTTAACGAAATGTCGGGAGAGATTCACCACCTGGTCAACTGGGTGTACAGGGAGCAGCTGACCCGCAAGGAAGCTGAACTGAAAGCGCTGCAATCGCAGATCAACCCGCATTTCCTGTTTAATACACTGGAAGCGATCAACTGGCTGGCACAATTGAACAATGTCCCGGAGATCAGCAGTACGGTTTCCGACCTGTCCGACCTGATGGAAGCCAGTATTGGAAGAGACGACCGTCTGATTACGATCGAGGAGGAATTTACCTATGCAGATAAATATATCTCGCTGCAGAAGAGAAGGTTTGGTGATCGGATTGAATTAACCAAAAATGTTCAGCCGGAGGTAATCGGTATCAAGATCCCCCGGCTGCTGATACAGCCCTTGATCGAGAACGCTGTATATCACGGTGTGGAACGGACGCGCGGGAAGGGTTTGATCAGCCTGAACGCAAGCAAAAACGAAAATTGCGTATCCATTGAAGTATTGGACAACGGCGCGGGTATGGATCGGGATGAACTGGAGCAGTTGAACGACAAGCTTGATATGGATAATGATACATACTTCAAAGCACTGGGTAATAAAAAGAGCAGAAGTATTGGAATAGAAAATGTAAACAGGCGTATCAAGCTGTTTTATGGAGAAAACTACGGATTAACAATAGAGAGCGAAGAAGGGAAATATACCAAGGCGGTTGTGACGATTCCCTGCGATATAAATGCAGGCATAAGGGGGTTCTATGTTCAAGGTACTGATAATCGATGATGAGCCGATCATCCGTAAGGGATTGAAGAATATTATCAACTGGAGGAATTATGGCTGTGAAGTCTGCGGTGAGGCTGGTGACGGCTTTGACGGCATTGAACTCATTCGCACTCACCTGCCGGATATCATTATAACAGACATCAAAATGCCGGCAGTGGATGGGCTTACCATGCTGAGAGAAATCAAAAGCACGGTGCCGGATAGCAAGGTCATTATTCTGACCGGCCACAGGGACTTCGACTATGTTCATGAAGCACTCAAGCTTGGCGCATTCGATTTTTTGCTCAAGCCGTCCAAGATCGAGGAGCTGACGGCAGTGATTTCAAGAGCGGTCAAGGAGCTTAAATTCCAGCGGGAAAGAGTGGAGGAATTCGAAAAGCTGAAGGTGCTGTTCCGCCAGAATATCCCTATCCTGCGGGAAAAGCTGCTGTATGATGTAATATACGAAATTAATGCGAATGAAGAAGATATACTTGAAAAGCTTGAGCTTTTCGATATAACAATGGACAATTTCCTGATGCTGATTGTCCAGAATGATGCAGAAGATACGGACAGCAGGGAAATAAGCCAGTATGACCGGCATTTGTACCAGTTTGGCATCATCAATACCTTCAGTGAAGTCTTCTCGGAAAATTTCAAGGTTACGAGCATCACACTGAACAATGTCGGTATCGCTTTCTTGATCATGCCGCTGGATAAAAGCGCAGATATGATCGACCAGGTCGATAAGAAATGTACCTACCTGCAGGAAATCATACGAAATTGCTTCGGTTTTACCGTAACGGTCGCGGTCAGCTCAGAAGGTACTGTACTGACCCAGCTGCCCATGAAATTCAAGGAATGCAGGGAAGCGCTCGAGCACAAATTCTACCTCGGCAGCAACTCGATTATTTTCCATGGCGATGTCAACACCTTTTTCAAGTACGATGACCACTCCATGCTGGAAAAACTGCAAAAGGCGCTGATCGAGGGGGTTAAATCCGGAAATGAGTCTTCCGTGATGGACAGACTGCAAGACATATTCAGCTATGTAAAGGGAATGGATCCAATGGGGAAGGAATTCATTAAAAACTTCTACTGGAATATCATTTCATCCATTAACAATATCAGAATGTCCCTCCCGTCGAGCGATGCCGATAAAAAGCCGGAATACAAGGAATTAAGCGGTTTGTACGGCTTGATCGAGAAATGCTCCTGTGCGGACGAGCTGAACGCCATTCTCGAGGAAGCGGCAAAAAGCGTCACGTCCAGAGTGAACAGCTACAACAACAAGAGCATCAAGCTGATCCTGCGAAAAGCGCTGGAATATATGCAGGCCCATTACAGTGAACAGGTTACCTTGAATGAGGTCGCGGAGCAAGCTTATGTCAGCACATATTATATCAGCCGTATGTTTAAAAGGGAAATGGGTAAAAATTTTGTGGATTGCCTGAACGAAATCCGAATCGAAAAAGCAAAGGAAATGCTGAAGGATGTCCGGTTCAAGACCTATGAGATAGCAGAAAAGGTTGGCATACCGGATGCGCATTACTTTTCCAGGCTGTTTAAGAAATACGTGGGTGTGACGCCTACGGAATTCCGCGAGCAATAAACTGCATTCGTTCCACTCATGTTGCATTATTTTGTTGTAATATTTTGCAGGTTCATTTCGGCAAGTAAGTGCAAGATAATGCAATCCATTCTATTCTTATGAATTTCTTTTTACGGTAGCATATAAGCAAAGATAACCAATCTGACACTTTATGTCATTACCTGTGGCATTAAAAGAAAAGGTGTGAAGCTTATATGGATTCATCAATTACGACAGTAAAAGAGCAGTCCCCAAAAACTGCAAGCCGGTTTTCCAGGGGAATAAGATCGCAGGGGCCTCTATTTATAATGCTTTTACCAGGACTTCTCATACTGCTGGTCAACAACTATATACCCATGTTCGGTATCGTAATAGCTTTCAAGGATTACCGATACTATGGGAATTTCATTTTGAATCTGATCAAAAGTGAATGGGTTGGCTTTAAGAACTTTGAATTTTTCTTCGCAACACCATACGCATTTTCCATAACCTTTAACACCATAGCGTATAATCTTGTGTTCATCATCCTGGGGCTTGTGATACCGGTTGCCTTTGCCCTGGCATTGAATGAAATCACCAATAAGAGACTTGCCAAGACGTATCAAAGCTTTTTGTTCTTACCGTACTTCCTGTCATGGATTATTGTGAGCTATCTGGCATATTCGCTTTTCAGCATCGAGCACGGCTTCATCAATACAAACATCCTGGCTCCGCTCGGAATCGAGCCTGTCAGATGGTATTTCGAGCCTGTTTACTGGCCGTTTATACTGACCTTTTTTCAACTATGGAAATACACCGGCTACAATGTCGTCGTATACCTTGCCGCAATATCCAGCATCGATTCCGAGTACTACGAAGCCGCAGCGATAGACGGGGCGACAAAATGGCAGCAGATCCGGAACATAACGCTGCCGCTGCTGCAGCCGATCATGATTATCATGGTACTGTTTGCAGTTGGCAGGATATTCAACGCAGACTTCGGACTTTTCTACAATGTCCCGAGAAACAGTGGCGCACTGCATACCGCCACCGATGTAATCGACACTTATGTATATAAAACGCTGAGAGATTCCAACAACCTTGGAATGGCTGCCGCCGCCGGTGCGTACCAGGCTGTGGTAGGAAGCATCACTGTTTTTATAGCAAACTATGTCGTAAGAAAGATTGATAGCGATAAGGCGTTATTTTAAGGAGGACATATGAGTAACATTGGATTAAAAACAAAAAGGGAACTGAATGGAATATCTGCAGGAGTGAATATTCTGCTGCATACCATGTTTATTCTCTGTGTGATCGTATGCGTCGCTCCGCTTATACTGGTCATTTCGACCTCCCTGACCAAGGAGATGGAAATACTGCTTCATGGATACAGTTTCATACCCAGAGAGTTTTCAACCAAATCCTATGAATACATTTTAGAAGGCGGAAATACGATCTGGAGAGCTTACGGTGTTTCATTATTTGTGACCATTATCGGTACGCTGCTGAGCCTGATGACCATATGCATGTATGCCTACCCGCTTTCACGGCCGAGCTTCAAGTACAGGAGCCAGTTTGCGTTCATCGTCTATTTTACCATGATTTTCGGAGGCGGCCTCGTCCCATGGTACATGGTTTATACACATCTGGTACCGATCAAAAACAGCATCTGGATACTGATCGTGCCTTATCTCATGAATGCCTGGTACGTACTGATTATGAGGACTTTTTTCAAAACGACTGTGCCCGAAGCGGTCATTGAATCGGCCCGTATGGACGGCGCCGGAGAATTCAGAACCTTTTTTGTCATCGTATTGCCCTTGTGCAAGGCTGGTTTGGCAACGATCGGACTTTTCTGCACCCTCGGTTATTGGAATGACTGGTATTTGCCGCTGGTGTTCCTGAACGAACCGAAGCTGTACAATATACAATTTTTAATGTTCCAGACCCTCATGAGCATACAGTTTTTGAGCAGCGGCGGAAATTTCAGCGGTGCATCGGCCGCATTGGGGGATCTGCCCAGCGAAGGCGCCAGGATGGCCATCGCAGTGATTTCAATAGGGCCTATTGTGCTCGCCTATCCCTTCTTCCAGAAGTATTTCATAAAAGGCCTCACAGTAGGGGCTGTCAAAGGATGATTCCGTAAAATCAATGCGGATCAGATATAAAAAATATTAGAGGAGGTATTTTTTAATGTCCAAGATGAAAAGATCATTATCCATGATCCTGGCTATCGTGTTCATTCTGGCGTTCACACTGGCCGGATGCGGTGCGAAGGAAGAAGCTGCAACGGGTGACACCACAGCCGCCACACAGGCTCAGACGACTGAAAAGGTAACGGAAGCAGCGACTTCGGGTCCGGCAACCACGCTGACCTGGTA
>JAEZMC010000319.1 GCA_023435805.1 Bacillota bacterium
TCCCAAAGGGATATCTCCCGTTTCGGTGGCGACTATTTTGCATCCAAGTTCCTTTGCGAAACGGATATGTTCTTTAAACATGCATATATTCCTGCGGAGGCCGTCCACGTCCTCTTCTATGGGGTTGGTATAACAGCCGATGACGGATGGACGCAGCTGATTGCGGGCCAGCTCCCTTTCAATGCTGCGTGCCAGTCCGTTGCTCAATATCCCGTATGTATACTGAAAATCGTCCAGCGCCTTGCCAAGCGCCAGCTGTATATGACCGAATCCGGCAGCGGCAATCCTGGGCGCCAGTTCACTGATCGGCAGCCTCCCAAAATCATGGGCTCTAACGCCTAATTCCCATTTCATGCTCATATCCTCCAGCCTGTAATCTAATATGATACTCCTGAAAAATATGATATCACATTAATCGACATGCATGAAGTCAATAATATCGTCAACCAGAAAAAATACACATGGCAAATCAATGTCATATTTGATATAATCACATTTATATATTGTCCGACGGGCAATTCGTTCAAAGGAGTGCTTTAACATGAATCAAACCGGCAAAAGGAAAAAAATCTCCGTCACAGGTGACCTTGGAAGCGGTAAATCAACCGTTTGCCGCTATCTTAAGGAGAATTTCGGTTTGAACGTTTATTCCATTGGTCAGATACAGCGTTCACTGGCACAAAAGTATGAAATGGACATATTCGAGTTTAACAAATATATGGAGACCCACCCGGAAATCGATGAAGAAATCGATACAGAGTTGACTAAAATCGGCAAACGCGACGAAGATATGGTACTCGATTCCCGGATGGCCTGGCACTTCGTGCCGGACTCTTACAAGGTATATCTGTCCGTACAGCTTGATGCCGCGGCCCGCAGGGTCATGAGAGACGAAAGAGGTGCCGTTGAGTCATATTCCAGTTTGGATGAGGCAAAAAAACGGCTTGTAGCAAGAAAGAAAAGTGAAAACCTCAGATATATAACCAAATATGGTGTAGACTGTTCAGATCCATCCAATTACGATCTGATCATCGACACGACGTCTTTGACGCCGGAACAGGTAGCAGAAACCATCATGTCCAGGCTCGTGTAAAGCCGGAAGCTTATTCTTCTCCTTAGCATTTCAATAGCAGTGTATACCAGGGACTGTGCAGCAGGCACAGTCCTTTTTAGTATTCCCGCAAGACAATCCCGCCCCGGAGCTCAGACCGCCGCAGGTTAAAATAAACGCTGCCGCCGTTCCCAAATGTTCCACCCATTCATATGATGTATTATCAAAATTATGTAAATTAAGGGTGGTACTATGAACGCTTTACGGATCGGAGATTTTGTTACGAGAAAATCCTATGGCGGGGATATTCATTTTCGAATTGCAGATATAGCAAGCAGAGGCAACGGCAAAAAGGTATACCTCCTGAAAGGCATGCTTTTCAGGATTCTGGCCGACTCGGACGAGGATGATCTGGAATGGAGAAATCCTGATCTGGTTCGGACGGAAATGGAGAGCAGCATGTCGGTCACAGGTATACACCATATGTCCCGGGGTTCTTTACCATTCCAGATATTTCAGCGTGTAAGAGGAAAATCCGGTACAATACTTCACATTGATTCCAGCGCGGACTTTCTCGAAATGTGCCAGAAATATTACACTGATGCAAAGCTAAAGGTATATGGCCGGGTTATACCCGAAAGCGAACAGCCGGGTCAGATCAGATCACTTTTGTCAGCCACCCGCGCGGACATACTGGTGGTAACAGGGCATGACGGTTTGAAAAAAAACGCCGTAAACATGAAGTCGCTGGACAGCTACAGGAATTCCCGCTACTTCGTCCAGTCGGCAAAGGAAGCCAGAAAATATGAACCCAGCATGGAAAAGCTGTGCGTATTTTCCGGCGCCTGCCAATCCTATTATGAAGGCATCATGGAGGCCGGTGCAAATTTTGCCAGTTCACCGGGGAGGATTCTGATACATGCACTGGATCCCGCAAAAGTCGGTGACAGGATTGCCCTGACGGATTCAAGGGCATTTGTCACACCCGAACAGATTGCAAGGCTGACACAGTCCGGTACGAAGGGTATCGGCGGCGTCCGTACAAAAGGACATTTTCAGCTCCAATAAAGTAACATAATATAAAGCGATTGTTGACGGAAAAATTTATTGATATAATGTAGGGGACAATTTTGCAGTATCAGTAGCAAGGTATGTCCCTTTTTGTTCTAAAAAAATATTACAGAGCGGAGTAAACAATGAAGCACCTTTTCATCGTAAATCCTGTTGCAGGGAAGGGAAGGACACTGGACCTCGTACCGGAAATCAATGCATATTGCGAAGGCAAAAAACTGGATTTTACAGTTAAAATTACAGAATACCCGGGCCATGCCACCAAGATTGCCGCAGCATACAGCAAAGAGCAGCCGCTCAGAATCTATTCCGTCGGAGGCGACGGTACCCTCAACGAAGTCCTGAACGGAATGGCCGGGAGCGGCAGCAGCCTCGCCGCGGTACCCTGCGGTTCGGGAAACGATTTTATTCGCAGCGTTATCGGCAAAGACATTCCTTCTGATCTGATACGGGCTAACGTGGAAGGAACGGAACGGCTGATTGATTATGCCCGGGTAAATGACAAGTATTATATAAATATCACCTCTCTCGGCTTTGACGCCGAAGTCGTATACCAGGCAGGCCATTATAAAAGACTTCCCTTCATCACCGGCCAGATGGCTTATGTCCTTGGTATCCTCACTGGTTTAGCTGCATGCAGGAGTCATAACATGGTCCTTAAGGTTGACGACACGGTCGTAGAGTCAAGAACCCTCCTTGTCGCTGTCGCAAACGGGAAGTACTATGGCGGCGGCATGCTGGCCGTCCCTGATGCCGAGATAGACGACGGCTTTTTTGATGTCTGCCATGCTGAGGCCATGAAAAGACGAAACATCCTCAGACTGTTTCCTAAATATATGAAGGGTTTGCATGCTTCCATCAAAGGCGTGCATTTCTATCGGGGTAAAAAGGTAGAAATCACTGTGGACAAGCCTATTGCCATGAACCTGGACGGTGAAGTCCTGCTGGTTGACAGGGCTGAATTCGAAATATACCCCAAAAAGCTACCCTTTATCATCCCCAGAACCTAAGGCTTTTTCCAGTTTTGGCAGAATGCTGTGCTATACGACCTCCAGCAGGCTGTACTGCGCTGTATACAGCTTCCAATATGCGCCTTCCAGCGCCATGAGTTCATCGTGGGAGCCCGATTCCACTATTTGGCCACCTTCAATATACATGATTTTGTCGGCATTTTTAATCGTAGACAGCCTGTGCGCGATAATAAACGATGTCCGGCCTTCCAGGAGCCTTTGCAAGCCTTCCTGCAGAGCCATTTCCGTCTTTGTGTCGATACTGGAGGTCGCCTCATCCAGCACCAGTATCCTCGGATCGGCCAGAAGCGCCCTGGCAAAGGATATAAGCTGCCTTTGTCCAACAGACAGTCTGGAGCCTCTTTCATTGACCTCCGTCTGATACCCGTCAGGCATGGAGGAGATAAATTCATGTGCTTTCACTGCCTTAGCCGCCTCAATGGCTTCTTCATCCGTCGCATCAAGCCTGCTGTACTTGATATTGTCCATTATCGTACCGGAGAAGATGAATGTATCCTGCAGCATAATGCCCATCTGCTTTCTAAGGGACTCAAGCGTTACAGCTCTGATATCCTTATAATCAATACACACACTTCCAGAGACAATATCATAAAACCGGCTTACCAGATTAACAACCGTTGATTTTCCCGCGCCTGTCGGTCCAACCAGTGCAACGGTCTCACCCGGCTTTACCGAAAAACTGACATGGTCCAGTATAATCTCATCCTGCTCATAGCAGAAAACTACGTCCTTAAAAT
>JAEZMC010000320.1 GCA_023435805.1 Bacillota bacterium
GCTGTCGCGGAACTATTTACCAAAAAGTCCGATATCGACTATAGTGAAAACAACACTGCCGAGCAGCGTTCCGAACGTTATCGCACCCTTGGGCTGGCGGGCAGGCTGTCAGATATTCTGGAAGACAATATCCGTACGACGGGCAAAAAAGGGCTGCTGCTTCAGAAGGCTGGTATCGAAGGCGATGCCACACAGTTTAACAGCATTTTATATAAGCAGATCGATGATTATGAGGATGACATCTATGCTTTGACTTTAAAACTCAATGATAAGGAAGACAGGTACTATGCCAAATTTACGGCGCTGGAGAAGTACATTTCACAAATGAGTATGCAAAGCAGCTGGATTGCTTCTCAATTCAGCAACACATCCGGATAAGGCATGATACGGTCAAATCGAGAATTATTGGAGGAATAGCTAATGGCGCTCAACAAAGCATACAACCAGTATAAACAGAATTCTATTTACACAGCCACTCCCGAGGAACTGACGCTGATGCTGTATAACGGGCTCATCAAGTTCATTATGCAGGCACAGGGCGGTTTGGATGAGAACGACCTGGAGAGAGCAGGAAATGCAATTATCCGTGCACAGGATATCGTGGTGCACTTCAGGGCGACGCTGGATATGAAATATGAGGTGGCACAGAACCTGGATGCACTCTATGATTATATGTACGGAAGGCTGGTAGAGGCAAACATCAGAAAGAACAAGGATATACTGGAAGAAATGCTGGGAATGGCAAAGGAGCTCCGGGACACCTGGGCGCAGGCCATGAAACTTGCAAAACATCCGCCTAAGCCCCAATTGATCGCACAGGAGTAAACCATGAATCTTTCGTTGGAGAAATATATCGAACGGCTGAATGAACTGATCAACATAAAAAAAGCACTGCTGCTGGACATACTGGCACTGACCGCGGATCAGTCAGGCGTGATTGAAGAGGACAGCCTGGACACACTTGGCAATTTGATTGAAGAGAAGCAGCGGAAAATTGATGAAATCAACAAACTGGATGAAGAGTTTGATACCTATTTTCTGCGGCTAAAATCTGTCCTGGGAATATCACGGCTGGACCGGCTCGACGCGTCAAAACTTGAGGGCAGTGCTTGCAGCGGCGCAAAGCAGCTTAAAGCCGTAACGGCGGAAATCCTGGATATCATCCAGCGTATCGGCGCGCTCGAGAAGGAAAACGAAGATAAAAGCAAAAGGCTGCTGGGGACATTCGGAGATGAAATAAAAAAAATAAACCAGGGTAAAAAAGTCAATCATGCATATGCACCCGGTTTAAACAAAACTACTTCATACTTTATCGACAAGAAAAAATAACAGACGGTTTACTCCTTCGGATACACCCTGTCGAGGAAGGAGAACAGCCTTTCCAGATATGCTTCACGATAGGTCAGATAGCTGGTGGCATTGCCTTTGTCCTCGGTCATCCAGAATTCGGCTCCCGAGGAATTCATTGCGGAATATTTCTGATACAGCTCAATGCTGTTCTCAACAGGAATCAATGGATCGCCCCGGCCATGGATAAGCAGCAGGTTCGGCGGTGTCGAAGCTGTCAGCGCATTCAGCGGACTGACACTGGCAGTATCAATATCACCGGTTACTTCCATCGAGAAGGATATGGTTTTAGTAAAAGGAAAGGACGGAAGGTTTGTCCACTTGTTCAAGCTTTTTGACAGATATGCGCCTAGATCGGCATACGGGCTGTCCGCTATGACCGCATCAACCGATTTACTTTCCGCTGCAGCAAGGATACTGGCGGAGGCACCGGTAGAAAAACCAAGCAGCGTAATATGCCGGGAACCCTGTGCATTCACATAACTGATGGCCGCCTGCACATCTTTCTTTTCATTATACCCGAAGGTGGTGTCCTTACCGCCAGATTCACCAGAATTTCTCAGATCAAATGTAAATACATTAAAGCCCTTGTTTAAAAACTCCTTAATCAGATCAACCGTTTCCAGACCGAACTGAAGCCGGTTGTTACCGTACGAGTGGACAAATATTACTGCGCGATCGCTGTTTTTGGTCTGGAAAAGCCAGCCCTTCAGGATGATGGATTTATCGTCGCCCTTAAAGCTGACGACCTTGTATTCCGGTACGATATTCGAGGAAAATGTATCAATGGGTTTCTTTTCAGGGTGCAGAAGAACCCAGCTTTTATAACCTGAAACAATGACAATTGCAAGTACGGAGAGAAGCAGGAGAATAATAACGGTCAAAATAATGTTTCTTGTTTTGTGCGTTTTTCTGACAGCGTACGTTACTCCGCTGATTCTCATTGCTGAACCCTCCATGCTTTTAATATTATTTACCGGAATATTGACATGCATGATGTTTAACTTTATTATATTTTTATTTAACTGGAATGTAAAGCTTATTCATAAACTGTATGGATTACTGGAAGCATTATCCGGTTATGAAAGGAAGCGCAGCATGAAATGCAATATTTGTCCCAGAAAATGCAATGCGGACAGGGAAAGCGGAAAGGGCTTTTGCGGTATGGGCAGCCGGCCGGTTGTGGCAAGGTCTTTTTTGCACATGTGGGAGGAGCCCTGTATCAGTGGGGTAAGGGGCTCGGGAACCGTGTTCTTTTCCGGCTGCAATCTGAAATGCATATTCTGTCAGAACCATGAAATCAGCCATGGCGGGATCGGCCGTGAAATCGGCATGGCGGAGCTGGCAGGCATTTTTCTTTCATTAAGAGATAAGGGAGCTCATAATATTAATCTGGTTACACCGACACATTTTGTGACGGTCATAAAAGAAGCGCTGCTATTGGCCAAAAGAGGGGTACCCTCTTGTGAAACCGGACCGGAGGCCCGGGCTGAAATGTGCAGACGCCTTGATATTCCTGTCGTATACAACACGAACGGCTATGACAGTATTGAAGCTCTGCATATGCTTGAAGGAGAAATAGACATTTATCTTCCCGACCTGAAGTATATCAGCCCGGACATGGCCATGGAATACTCCGGTGCCGCTGATTATTTTGAAATAGCCTCTGCGGCAGTATTGGAAATGTACAGGCAGGTAGGCTCACCGGATTTCGATGAAAACGGGATGCTCCGAAAGGGCATGATCGTCAGGCATCTTGTGCTGCCCGGGCATACGGCGGAGACCATCCGTATCCTGGAGTGGATAGCGGATTGCCTTCCTGGCGTTCATGTAAGCCTAATGAGCCAGTACATCCCGTGTTACAAGGCTTGCGGCCATCCTACGCTGGGGCGCAGGCTTACAAAGTACGAATATGAAAAGGTACTGAACAAATTTTCCAGGCTCGGCCTGAATGGATATGTCCAGGAGCGGGATTCTGCGTCTTCTCAATATATTCCGGATTTCAGCAGGGTTGAGTTCTGATTGGAACGATCCGGACAATATCAACATCAAATGCGAATGTTACTTATAAACCACAATTCTGGCCTTTCTGACTTATCTTTTCCGCATTCCCTAAAAAACTATGCTAAAAATAGAAAAATTTTACAAAAAAGTATAGCAATTTCCAAATTTTTGTAGTAGAATTAGATCTACCGATAAATGGACATATTAAGTCATTAAAAGTTACAAAAGCAGAAAATTTTACAAGCACCCGATATGTGAGGGATCAGGATGCAGGTTGGAGACTTTTTTGACGGCAGGTATATCATCGAAAGGCTCCTTGGCCGGGGTGGCATGGGAACCGTCTGGCTCGCAAGGAATATCAATACGGATACGTATTGGGCCATCAAGGAAATTCCAAAGGAAGAAAACACGGAACTGGAGCTGCCGGCTGAGCCAATGCTGCTGAAAAAGCTCGAACATCCGGCACTGCCAAGATTATTTGACATACTTGAGCAGGATGGCAAATTGTACATGATTTCGAACTATATTGAAGGGATACCGCTGGACAAAAAATTGGAGGCGGAGGGAAGGATTGCGGAAGAAATCGTAAGCGAATGGGCCATTCAATTGTGCAAAGCGCTGGACTATCTCCATTCTCTCACTCCGAATCCGATCATTTACAGAGATATGAAGCCTTCCAATATCATTCTGGCAGCAAATGGGACATTGAAACTGATTGATTTCGGAATCGCACGGGAATACAAATCCCATTCAGGCAGCGATACCGTTTATATCGGGACTCGAGGATATGCGGCGCCCGAGCAATACGGAACAGGCCAGACCAATGCAGCCTCGGATATTTACAGCCTGGGGGTTACGCTGCACCATCTTCTGACTGGGAAAAATCCAACAGAACCGCCCTTCGGGTTAAAGCCTGCAAGATACTATGTAGAATCCCTTTCTGAAGAGATGGAGGGGATTGTCCTCAAATGCACCAGGGAAAATGCAGATGAACGGTATCAAAGCGCCAGGGAGCTGCTGGATGAATTGGAGATACTGTCCTCAAAATACGGATGCGGCTTAAAAAGCATTGAACAAAACGTACAGGCAGCTGAGAGAGGCGATGCCATTTCCAATGCGGCCAGGCACACGGTGGACGAAGGCTCTGCTTCCCTGCGCCGGGCAAGCTTCAAAAAGATGGTCATCACGATATGGGATAATGCTGAATTCGGCTGTGAGCTTGCATATATGGCTGCAAAGCATGCCGGTGGCGAGGTTCTGTTGGCTGACCTGGATCTGCTGGCGCCAAAAGCGGATTTGCATCTCAATTTAAAAAAATACCCTGCAAAATCTTTACAGGGCGGCCTGTTTGGGCATTCCGGAATAGACCTGGTGATGGATGCCATTGGCAAAGGCCTTCTAACTGCTGAACTTCTGCAGCAGTCGACCGTTGGAAGAAAAGACTTGAAAAACCTCCATATACTGACCGGAAATTTCAGGCTTGACAATTATGAATACTTCAGTGAGGAAAGTGTACCCAAGTTGATTGATAAATGCTACCGCAGCTATGATATCACCATACTTCTGGTCAACCGTTCGATCTATGATGCCTTTACACTGGCTGCCCTCCTGCGTTCGGATTTGAACATAGCCGCTATCCGGGGTGATGTGGACAGGCTTCGGGAATACAATACCTATGTTTCATTTTTGAAGGAGAAGCAGAACCTGCCGCTTGAATCGACAAAATTTGTTCTTTTTGAATACGATGGTCATGTGAACATGTCTTTAAGCGAAGCAAGGGAAGCGACCCAGGACAATCTGCTTGGAAAGGTTGCAGCCAGCAAAAGGCGTGCGTTTTACCGTAACCTGCGAGGTGCATACGCAGCCCGGATGGATAAGGAGGTTGCAGCAGACTATCTGCAGATCCTGGCAAGGCTGGAGCTCATACCAAACCGGAGCGCTTTTCAAAAACTGGGGCTGCAGCTCGGACAATTTTTCGCGGGCAGGCCTTCAGCCATACAAGGTGTGCCTGGAAACAAGCAGTAACAATACGGCTTTTTAGCCAATCGAAATAATACGGGAGGAATAAAAATGCCTGTCGTCAAGTCCCATCACAAATTGTTTTATGAAGAGGATGCCACTGCCGAAAAAGGAGCCGGAGATGTCAACACTATTATATCCGGCATCACCAATGACATACTGAGAGACTGGCCCGGACTTGTAGCTGATGTGGCCAGCGGGCGTGCGGAAAGAAGTGTTCTTGAAACGGCAATCATCAAGGATATTGATATCCACAGGTATCATTACGGTATATTCAGGGATGAACTGATACGGAAGGTATTTGATTTTATGTTCGGTTACGGGGAACTGCAGCCCTACATTGAAGAAGAGGATATAACGGATATCGACGGGACGAAATACAACCAGTTTGTGATCAAGCGCAACGGTGTGCGCAGTAAAATACCAGTAAATTTGGGAAGCGAAAAAATTTTTGATACCTATTGCAAGCTGATCGCCATACGAAACGGAGGCATCCTGAACGAGAATGACAGCCATTGCAGGGTGTCCGACGAGAAAAACAGGCTGAGGATCAATGTATCCATCAAGCCGAGAAATATTGGAGGGCCTGCCATCAGTATACGGAAGCACAGGAAGAACAGCTATTCGCTTGAGGACCTGCAAAGGCTCGGCATGCTGGACAATGAGCTGGTACAGCTGACAAGAAGGCTTGCACGAAGTGACGCATCCATACTTTTCTGCGGCAAGGGTGCTGCAGGAAAAACTACACTGATGAGGGCTTTCATCAATGTATTGCCAGAAATGGAGCGGGTGCTCATTGTGGAATCTGACGCAGAGCTATACCCGGACAAGCCGTATTGCATCGAACAGAGGATAAAGAAGCAGAATGAAGGCGGAAGGCCAGTTACATTGAAGGATCTGGTAAGGGACGGGCTTACGATGTCTCTTGATACTTATTGCGTTGGCGAGATTACAGGGGACGAAGCCTGGGAATATGTGAAAGCTGCATTTTCCGGACACCGCGGAATTGCAACCACTCATTCGGAGAGCGCCGGCGATGCATTTGCCAGGCTCCTTACACTGAGCAAAGGCGCCAATATTGGTGAAAGTGAAAAAACGGTCAAGGAAATGCTGGGCAGAAGCATCAATGCAATATTTTACATCAAGGATTTCAAAGTGCTGGAAGTACTCGGTGTGGATGGGTACGACAGCATAAAGGACTGCTACCTCTATCACCGGCTGTACCCGCAGCAAACTTCTGAAGAAAACAACAGCATAAGAGGCCGGGATTTGCCGGAGCTCAGCTTGATTTGAGGGGGTTGGCAGAAAAATGACTCTTCTTGTGGTTAATACAATACTGATCGTTTGTGCCGATGTATTACTGGCCGTCGGTATTGGCAGAAATATTCATATAAAGGGAATGGTACAGCGCGCTGCAGATTGGTTAGAAAGGGACCATGCCGAAAAACCGGCCGGAACGAGAAGTGTCAGGCCTGAAGCCGGCTCCTGTATGAATCTCCCGGAGCGCCTGGAGCTGGTTTACATCGTTAAATCCAATATCAGGCACTATTTACCATTTATGAATATTTACCTGCTGCTGGCTGTTGTTATTCTGCTGTTCCTGGCTGTATACCGGCCTGTCAACAGGCTGCTGGGTTTTTTACCATCTTCAGCAGTAATCAGTGCGATCTTCTCCATGATTCCCTTATTTGCGCTGGATCTGCTTTCCCGGTATAATTCGGAGACCGTGCGCAAAAGGCTGGCAGAATATATTTCGGTATTGAACAGATGGTGCTCGGTAAAGGAAGACATTATGTACGCATTTGAAAAATCGCTAAGCTCCAATATAGGTGAGCCGCTTCAGAGCTTTATAAGAGACATGGTAATACAGGTCAATCGGGGAATGGAGGCTCCCGATGCGCTGGATATGCTGCAGATGAAGGTGGATAATCCCCAGTTCAGGGATTTCATTATCAATATTAAGCAAAGCCTCCGGAACAGGGGAGACATATTAAAGCTCCTGACCAATCTTGAAAATCAATTCTACAGGATCGACGAAGAGTACAACCGACGCAGCATATCGACCTATAAAGACAGAATGCTGATTTATTTCATCATGTTCGGCGTGCTTGTCATGGCGTACTTTTTTATCAACTTTACACCGCAGATCGGAGATTTTTACCTGCGCACACTGGAGGGCAAACTTCTTCTGACCGTGTCCTGCGGCATGTATGCACTGGGGTTTTATCTCACGGCGGGCATCACCCGGTTCAAGCATTGAATACAGGGAAGAACGTGCACCCCGGTGTCATGCTTGATATATGCCGGTGTGCGGCTGGATATCTTTACACGGTGCGTTGTGACTCTATGCAAGGAGGTTGACGATGGAATTTTTAAGTATGCTGATCCGGGAGCACCCTGTTCTTTTGCTGACCCTGGTTTCAGCCAACATACTGCTGAGCCTGTTCCTTGCCCGGAAACTGGCCGTTTCGGGCTCAAAAAGAGTGACGGATGCGCTGGGTGCAAGAACCTCCGATAAATCACTTTACCGGAGATGCTCCAGGATGGTTGCACAGGGTCTGGCAGCCTGCGAAAGGCGTCTGGAGAAGGGCGGCATTTACAGAAATACCAGGTCGAAGCTGAGAAAAGCAGGCTTTATGGAGGAGTACTCGGTAATTACCTTTCTTGCGGCCAGATATGTCATATCACCTGCAGTGTTCATAACAGCATTTTTAATGAATTACCCTGATTTGCTCAGACCACTGACTTCCCTGGTATTGATCAATACGGTCATCGAAATAGTGGTCAAAGCCGGAAAAAGAAAAATCAACCTTCGGTTTCAAAAATACATATACAAAATATATAAATACCTGCATAATCAGATTTCCTCCGGTGTGAAACCGACAGATGCAGTCCGA
>JAEZMC010000393.1 GCA_023435805.1 Bacillota bacterium
TCTGTGTACGAGCCGGTTACGCATGCCGTATATTCGAATTTGACTCCCTGTCCGCTCCAGCGGTATATTTCCAGCCTGCAATTTTCGCAATCCAGCTTCAGCCACAGCGGCTCTTTTATATCTGCTGTTTTTTGGCCGAATTCGGTTACCTGCCTGACCGGAATTCTTGCATCGCTTTCACAGGATACGGCCGCCATACATATCAGGAACAGTGAAAATAACAAAATAAAGCGCCTCATCGTTCACACTCCCGTTCGTGTACTGTTATGGTAAATATTACCACTCTTTTAAGGCGCTCTCAATCATTTCCACGGACACAGGTGTACGAAAACCAACAATATAATACCATTATTTACTGTCTGTGTCACCCACAAAAAAAGGCAGGAAAAGCAAAGACTGCCCCGGCATTTCGTCCGGAGCAGTCCCATATATTTGTTGTTTTACAGGTTGGAAATTCCATGGCCTGTTAGTAATTTTCCTTCAGCACTTCGAAATATGTCTTCGGGTGCAGGCATGTCGGGCATTTTTCAGGAGCACTGAGCCCTTCGTGAACGTAACCGCAGTTTCTGCAAATCCAGAGAGTGGGTTCATCCTTCTTGAATACCTTGCCCTCATCCACGTTGGCTGCCAGCTTGCGATACCTTTCCTCGTGGTGCTGTTCAACCTTGGATACCATTCTGAATGCAGCTGCAGCTTCCGGGAAGCCTTCTATCTCAGCAACTTTTGCAAATTCAGGATACAACGCGGTCCACTCTTCATGTTCACCGGCTGCCGCATAACGAAGATTGTCCAGCGTGGTTCCCATCGCCAGCGGGTATGTTGCAGCAATATCTATATCTGCAGGAATTTCGCCATTCATGCCTTCAAGCGCCAGCTTGAAAAATCTTTTGGCGTGCTCTTTTTCATTATCGGCTGTTTCGATGAAAATTGCTTCGATTTGCTTATACCCTTCCTTGTTTGCAATAGATGCGTAATAGGTGTAACGATTGCGAGCCTGTGACTCACCGGCAAAAGCTTTCATAAGGTTCTCAACGGTTTTGGTGCCTTTCATGCTTTTCATAATTACCTCCCTATAAAAAATCATTTATTCACAAACCTATACTTACCACTATATTGGGGGCTTTAACAATATTATTTTATATTGCACTTGTAAAAAATTCAACTGTTAAAAACCAGTAATGTGCGCATCCTAAAAGCAGAATACCGGACGGAGGCCTGAATATGAAGTGTCACCTGCACAAGTACAAATTCGAGAGCCGGACTGCAAATGGGCATACCCACAGGTTATTGGGCTATGCCGGAAATATGTTCGGAATCAACAGCCTTCATTTTCATTTCTACTATGGAATTTCGTCGTATAATCAGCATACACACTATTTCTGCGGGATCACAGGTTTGCCGGTCAAAACGGAAAACGGACACATTCACAGGATGGAAGGCATCCTGGAAAACAACTGCCTGCATGACCACAAATATTCGGGCTATACATTTGAGGATATCGCCTATTTTACATCCAGGCAGGCTGTCAGCTTCGAACGCTAGACAGAGGATCATCCGTTGTTGTATGCCAGCTATACGGACGCAAGCGCCTTGTGGCTTTCTTTCAGCTGCTCGCGGATTTTAAGCTTTTGCGGGCATTTCTTTTCACATGCGCCGCATTCTGTACAGGCTGAAGCATCTTTACCCGGAATCCAGCGTCCTCCGATGCCGGCATATTCATTCCGGGCATATTCCTCCGTGCCATATACCCTGTAATAGTTCATAGCCTTGAAAATATGGGGAATGTTGACCTCCGCCGGACAGGGCAGGCAATACGCACAGCCTGTACAGTAAAGGTTTGCAAGCTTTTGGTTTTCAAGCATCATTTCATTGATGGCAGTTACCTCCTCATCGCTCAGAGGTGCGGTATTGGAGGCAGTTGCAGCGTTCTCCTCCACCATCTCCAGTGAACTCATTCCCGAAAGAGCGCAGTCAATGTCAGGATTGGCAAGCACAAAACGCAACGCGAGCTCAGCACTGCTTTTCACCTGTATGCCAAGCTTTTGCGCCACCTCCTTGGGCATGCCCGAGATTCGGCCTCCGCCCAGAGGGCCCATAACCACGACGCCAAGGCCCTTTTCATGAGCTCTGGTGATACCGGCCGCATTACTTTTGTCTATGGCGTTATATTGGCAGAGAACACTTTCAAAAAGTCCGGTATCTACCAGCTTGAGCATGTTTTCCGGATTGTCGTGGAACGAGAAGGAAACATGCCGGATAAGGCCTTCCTCTTTGGCCCTTTGTGCATCCTGAATCCAGCCTGATGCATCGTCGATCCTGTAAAAGCCTTCGTGCCCGATCCCATGGAAATGATAGAAGTCTATCACATCCATATCCAGCTTCCTGAGCTGCTCCTCCAGTATACGCCTGTAATCCCCGGGCTTTTTTACCAGATGGCCCGGGCATTTGGTAGACACGTATACCTGATCCCTGATACCCTTCAACGCTTTACCAAGGACCGGCTCACTCTGTCCCTCGCAATAAAAATATGCCGTGTCAAAGTAATTGACACCAAGCTCATATGCACGTCGGAGCATTTCAATCGACTTATCCTCATCCACATATTCCTTCATTCCGGTGCGGATCATGGGAAACCTCATGCAGCCAAAGCCAAGTACGGATATTTCGATTCCGGTGCCACCAAACTTCCTGTATCTCATAAGCCTACCTCCTGCAACATAGAATTGGTCTACATTATATCACACGGATGGTTTTGGAGACAGCCAAAAATTGACTGCTGACAGGAATTTTTTTTGCAATTTTGAAATTTACATCTTGCATTTTTCCCGCAAAACGATTATTATATTTACTAATAAGCTGATCTGTTTTATGGATCAGTTGTAAAAATGAATAGCCAATGCATTTTAGACAGTGTTGTTTAATAAAGGTGCAAATCAGATTTAGAAGACAAGGGCGTTTCAAATTTAATTTGATGCGCCTTTTTTATTTGGAAAAAATCAATTATTTGAAAGGGGTTAATGAATATGAGTTGTCTGACAGAATTATTCGGTTCCAATGTATTTAATGAAGCAGTTATGAAGGAACGTCTCCCGAAAGCAACCTACAAAGCGCTTAAAAGAACCATAGATGAGGGGCTTCCGCTTGAGCCGAACGTTGCCGAGGTCGTAGCAAACGCCATGAAGGATTGGGCCGTGGAAAAAGGGGCTACCCACTATACACACTGGTTCCAGCCAATGACAGGCATTACGGCGGAAAAACACGATTCCTTCATCTCACCGAACAGTGATGGTAAAGTCATTCTGGAGTTTTCCGGCAAGGAGCTGATAAAAGGTGAGCCGGATGCTTCGTCCTTCCCTTCCGGAGGACTGAGAGCCACCTTTGAAGCAAGGGGCTATACTGCATGGGACTGCACATCACCGGCTTTCTACAGGGACGGCATACTCTACATTCCAACAGCCTTTTGTTCCTATACGGGAGAGGCATTGGACAAAAAGACACCTCTGCTGCGCTCCATGGAGGCACTCTCCAAGCAGGCACTCCGTATATTGAAGCTGTTTGGCAACACAACCTCCTCCAGGGTAATTACCACCGTCGGACCTGAACAGGAATACTTCCTGGTGGACAAAAAACTCTATGATCAGCGGAAAGACCTGATCTTCACCGGCAGAACGCTGTTCGGCGCACCGGCTCCGAAGGGACAGGAACTGGAAGATCAGTACTTTGCCTCATTGAAGGAAAGAGTTTCCGCCTTTATGAAGGAATTCAATGAAGAGTGCTGGAAGCTGGGTGTAACGGCAAAGACACAGCATAATGAAGTTGCACCGGCACAGCATGAAATTGCACCGATCTTCAGTACAACAAATATCGCTACCGATCATAACCAGATTGTTATGGACACTCTGAAGAAGGTCGCCCTGCGCCACGGTCTGGTGTGCCTGCTGCATGAAAAGCCCTTTGCAGGTGTGAACGGCTCGGGCAAGCACAACAACTGGTCCATGAGCACCAATGACGGCCTGAATCTGCTGGAACCCGGCAAAACGCCCCATCAGAATGTGCAGTTCCTGCTGTTCCTATGTGCCATTATCAAAGCTGTCGATGATTATTCCGACCTTCTGAGGTGTTCTGCCGCCAACCCGGGAAACGACCACCGACTCGGCGCCAATGAAGCTCCTCCGGCCATCATCTCCATATTCCTTGGGGATCAGCTTACCGATATACTGCACCAGATTACAAACGGCGGGTTAAAGAGCTCCAAGCAGGGCGGCGAATTGAGCATCGGAGTGAAAACACTGCCTCCTCTGCCAAAGGATACGACTGACAGGAACAGGACTTCACCCTTTGCCTTCACGGGCAACAAGTTCGAGTTCAGAATGGTGCCTTCCTCCGCTTCCATTGCGCGTCCGAACTATACCCTGAACACCATTGTCGCCGAAGTGCTCTCTCAATTTGCAGACAGGCTTGAAAATGCCGCCGTATTTGAGAGCGAAGTTCATGCGCTCCTGATAGAAACAGTAAATAACCACAGTAAGATCATATTCAACGGCAACAATTATTCGGAGGAATGGGTCACCGAAGCGGAAAAACGCGGGCTTCCCAATATCCGTTCAACTATAGAGGCTGCAAATGCTTTTATCAGTGAGAAAAATATCAGGCTGTTCGAGAAACACGGCGTTCTGACCAAGGCTGAACTGGAATCCAGGTTTGAAATCATGCTGGAGACCTACATCAAGGTCATCAATATCGAAGCGCGGACCATGCTGGACATGTCCAAAAAGGACATCATCCCTGCAATTATCCGCTATGCAACGGACCTGGCAGCGTCCATCAACACAGTTAAAGCAGCAGGCTGCGGTGCGGATATATCCGTCCAGACTGCGCTGCTGAACAAGGTATCAAGTCTGCTGTCCGACTTCGATAAGAACATCGCCGTTCTTGAAGCTTCACTGGAAAAAGCTGACGGAATGCATGGCAGCACCTATGAACATGCTTATTTCTTCAGATATGATGTATTTATCAGGATGGGCGAGCTGAGAAGTATAGGTGATGCGCTTGAAACCATTACCGGAGCAGGCTACTGGCCGATGCCTACATA
>JAEZMC010000419.1 GCA_023435805.1 Bacillota bacterium
ATGATTGATGGGGGTGATGCAAATGCCGCTATCATCATCCCGTCGGATTACGCCGGGTTGCTCAAAAAAAAGAGGGAGCCGCAGACTCAGCTCATCATAGACGGCACCGATCCAACCACGGCACGCACTGCACTTAACAGCGGTATCCTAATTTCTCAGGTGTATTCGTTGGACCTGAAAAGCCAGGAAATGAAAAAGCTTGGTGTATCAGCCGGAGCACTGCCTGGAGTAAGCATGAATTCGAGGGTGTGGTATAACCCCAACCTGAAAAGCAGCCGTTTTACCATTCCAGGCCTTGTGGGACTGATTTTGCAGAATATCACCATCATGCTGACAGCGTTTGCCCTTGTCCGGGAAAAGGAGCGCGGCACCATTGAACAGCTGATCGTTACACCCATTCATTCGGCCGAGCTCATCCTGGGCAAGCTGGTACCTTATGTCCTGATAGGTTTCGCAGGCTTTCTGTTTGCCTTATTCCTGTGTATTTTCTGGTTTGGAGTCGGCGTCTCGGGAAGTCTGGCGCTGCTGCTTCTGCTCGGCTTTTTATTTGTTTATTGCTCACTTTCCATTGGTATGCTCATTTCAACCTTTGCCAGCAACCAGATGCAGGCCATGATGGTCATGGTGCTTGTCTTGCTGCCAAGCATATTGCTCTCCGGCTTCATTTTTCCGAGAGAAGCAATGCCTGCGGCGATTTCCGCCATCGGTTACGCCATTCCCCTCACCTATTTTCTTGATATTGTACGAGGCATCATGTTAAAAGGCATTGGTATGGAGTATTTGTGGAACGATGTGCTGGCGTTGTGTCTTTTCACGATAATCATACTGACCGTTGCAGTACTGCGGTTCAAAAAAAGCCTGGATTGACTGACTTGCAATCAGTATTGGTTTTTTACCCTGAGAGGGCGGCTGTAAGGCATTTGCCCGGAAAGACAAGCAAGCCTGCCCAGTATCTTTTCACCCCTCACAGGAATGATTCGTAGGGCATGATCATACTTTTATGTTACATATACAGTATAATATGGTAGTAATAACACTGGAGGATTCTTTGTAGAGACGTCCCCTTCAGATAAGTTGCAGTGAAACGGAGGTTGGTCGGATGAAAAGCAAAATACTGGTGTTGCTCCTGCTTACAGCCATTCTGCTGCCGGTAATCACCGGCGTGCAGGCAGCGTTTGCCGATGACAGGTACTATGATATTTACAGGTACATGATCGATGTAGATATTCAGCCTGACGGATCTGCCGAGATAGAAGAGTGGATCACCTACAACTATACCGGCCAATTCAACGGTGTGTTGCGTGATGTCGATTTCTCCTCCACCGGAGGGCTGGAAAACCCTCAGGTTTATGTAGAAAAGAATGGCAGCCTGGTCGAGTGGAAACTCAATTCCACCGACAACCTGGACGAGGAAAGCGGTCCCGGTACTTACAATCTTGTAAAGGAAGATCAAATTGCACATTTTAAAATCTATGAGCCCTCTTCCAACGAAAACAAAACCTTTGTCATCAAGTATACATTCAGGGATGCTGTTACTAAATACAACGATATAGCAGAATTCAACAGAAAAATGATCGACCCCACTTGGACGGTGGCACTGAATAATGTGGAAATCAACTTCACTCTCCCGGAAGGCGCTCAGCGTGAAGAAATAAAAGTGTTCGGACATGGCCCGCTGACCGGAGAATCGAAGATTCTTGATGAAAGGCATGTGCAATTTATATCCTACTATCAGGCTCCCCGCGAGATGCTTGAAACCCTGGTGCTTTTCCCGACCTCGCTGGTGCCGCAGTCTGCCAGGCTGGTGGCCGAGGACGCGCTTCCGAGGATCATGGCCAATGAAAAACAGTCTGCGGAGGAAGCCAACCGGCAGAGAGAGGAAGCACGCCAGCAGGTGGCGGAATACGAGCAGAGGCAGCGCGAGGAAGCGCTGAGGCGTCAGATGGAGGCCGAAAGAATAGCGGCATTGCAGCCGATCGGCAATATCATCGGTTTGCTGTTTTTCCTGTCCTGGTTCTTCGTTATCATCTATATCTACATCAAGTATGACAGGGAGCTTAAACACAATTTTGAAGGCAAATACTACAGGGAGCTTCCCGGTGAATACACACCGGCGGAAATGAGCGTGCTGCTTACCATGGGCAGCGTGGCGACCCGGGATATCACAGCTACATTGATGGATCTGGTAAGGAAGGGACAGCTTGTACTCAACACAAACAAATATACCAAAAAGGGTATTTTCAAGGACAAGGAAGTAACTGATTATTCAGTGTCGCTGAACAGCAATGCGCCGGCCGTATCGCTCAAGAGGCATGAAACCTACCTGATGGAATGGTTTATCGGAAGAATCGGCGATGGCAGCAGCCTGATGCTGGATGAAATCTCCGACTATGCAAAAACCACATCCGGCGCACGCCGATTCAAGCAGGATTATGATACCTGGTGCCGCCTTGCCAGGGAAGAGGGCAATAAGAACGACTTTTTCGACAGTACCAGCAAAAAGGGTAAAATCGCAGGAGTACTCGCCTCCATCGGCTATCTTGGAGTGGGAATAATTCTGCTGGCCGTATTCAGAGCCCCCTTCGGTATTGCATTGATCATCCAGTTCCTGATACTCCTGATCTTCTCGGCGAGACTCAACAGGCGCACGGCATATGGAAATGAACAGAACGCCATGTGGCAGGCCTTCAAGAACTTTCTGAAGGATTTCAGCCATATGGACAAGGCAGAAATGCCGTCCATCGTGATCTGGGAGCACTATCTGGTCTATGCCATATCACTTGGCGTAGCCAGGGAAGTCATCAATCAGCTGCCTCTGGTATTCAGCGACGCGGATCTTCAGGATACCCGGCTTACCTATATGTACGGGTACAGCTTCCATCAATTCGGCATGTTCACCGAGACCTTCAACAGGACGGTCACATCCGTTGACAGTGCCATCAGCAATGCCATGGCGGTTGCAAACTCAACGATGTCTTCCTCTTCAGGCGGAGGAGGCGGCTTCAGCGGAGGCAGCTCCGGCGGTGGCGGCGGAGGCGGTGGTGGCGGCGCGTTCTGACACCCTCGCGCAAGACAGCGCCAACCTTACTGGAATACTTTATTGGCACCCCAAACACAGTGCAATACATCGCCGGTACGTGCCGGCAATTTAAAATAGGAGGATGGTATAATATGGTAACGTTACTTGTGATTTTATTCGTGGTACTGCTGGTAGTGGCTTTGATTGCGATGGCTGCATATAACGGCCTTGTCAGCAAGCGCAACAAGGTGGCGAATTCCTGGAGTCAGATTGATGTCCAGCTTAAAAGAAGATTTGATCTGATCCCAAATCTGCTGGAAACCGTTAAAGGCTATGCGGCCCATGAACGCCAGACCTTTGAGACTGTTACGCAGGCAAGGACCAAATATATGTCCGCCGGCTCCCATCAGGATGCCATGAGTGCAAATGCCGAGCTGACACAAGGCCTGGGCAGGCTGATGGCCGTCGCGGAAGCTTACCCCGAACTGAAGGCGAATGAAAACTTCCAGGAACTGCAGCGCGAGCTGACGAAGACAGAGGATAAAATCACATTCGCACGCCAGTTCTATAATGATGTGACCATGGATTACAACAATGCCGTGCAGATGTTCCCTACCAATATCCTTGCCAATATGTTCAACTTTATTGAAGAGCCTTTCTTCCGTGTGGATGAGAATGAAACAGCCACACCGAAGGTCAAATTCTAAAGAGCAGCTTCATTACTCCTGCAGAAACCGTTTCCGGCTGCTGCAGGAGTTTTTATGTGACTGGCAAAGCCCGAAACTGCCATCCTCTCAGTTATGGATTAGTGATATGAAAAATCAGGTGTAGAAGCTATTCTACACCTGAAAGGATGGAAGGGGGAAATTGTATCAAGCACACCCTGTAAGCTCTATTGTAATAATAGGTTAGAAGCATGTGAAAGAAGAAATCCGGTTCAGATCGATACCGAAGTATACCCAGTTGAAACCGGTCCATCTCCAGCCCGC
>JAEZMC010000020.1 GCA_023435805.1 Bacillota bacterium
ATGCTGAACGAACCGGACGGAATCGTGCTGATCGGCCATGAAATCAGCTTGATGAAACAGCTCGAACAGCAGATTGAGCATCATAAAATGACGGAGGAGCAGCTGCGGCAAAGTGAGGAACGCTTTAAAGCCATATTCTATCAGAACACTGCTATTATGTATTTGTTTGATTGCGACACCCTTAAGTTTTTTGATGCAAATATGGCGGCAAGAAAGTTTTACGGATATACTGAAAAGGAGTTTAAGAGTAAAAAGATCACTGACCTGAATGGCATATCCGATGAGCACATGAAAGAATTAATAAAAAAGCGGGAGATGGAAGATCAGCAAATCTACTATTTCAAGCACCGTGCGGCAAACGGCGAATGGCGGGATGTTGAGGTCCATGCCACCACACTGCCGATGAATGGCCGGAAGATGCTCATCTCCATTGTCAGAGACATAACAGATCGAAAAAAGGCTGAAGAAAGAATATCCTACCTGGCATATCATGATGCTTTAACCGGATTGGCCAATAGAAAGTATTTCTACGAAAGGCTGCATAATGAGCTTGAAAGATCCATACGAACAGGCAACAAGGCAGCTGTATTGTTTATTGACCTGGATGGATTTAAAGCGGTAAATGACCAATATGGACATGAAGCAGGCGATTCGCTTTTAAAAGAAGTAGCCGACCGGATGAAGTCAAGCATAAGGGAAACGGATGTGGCCGCCCGCATGGGCGGAGATGAATTCACCCTGCTGGTTACCGATATCGCGGACCGCATTGCTGCACAGGCGGTTGCGAATAAAATACTCAACATACTGGATCATCCCGTTATGATCGATGGGAACCCGGTCCGCATACAGGCCAGTATCGGAATCAGCATATTCCCTGATGACGGTGTTGATTTGAATCTGCTTCTCAGCAAGGCCGATCATGAAATGTATATGGTGAAAAGAGGTAAAAAGGAAACACCAAGTCCACTTCTGCGGTAAAGTCAAACAAATCAAAAAAGGCGTTCCTGTTTTTGTGAGGAAACGCCTTCTTGTCTTTTTCATTTGCTTGTTAGCCTTACTGACTGCCAGCCCGTAATCACTTATCCTCCGTGATTACAGCCGCCGCATCAGTCCCTATGCCGCTGCTTACAGTCTCATACGAACCGCTGTTTTTTACCTTGAATTCCAGTTTGTCGTCCACCAGCTCAACCCTTACCGTATCTCCCTGTTTCACGGAGCCATCCAGCATATGCTCAGCCAGCTTATCTTCGATCATGCCCTGTATGGATCTTCTCAGCGGCCTTGCACCAAATACCGGATCGAAGCCTTTTTTGGCAAGGTAGCCTTTCACCTCTTCGCTGGTCTCCAGTGTAATGTTTGTTTGTGCAAGCCTCTTTACAAGCACGTCCAGCATGATGCCGACAATGCTCTTGATATTCTCTTCATCGAGCGGATGGAAAACAATGATATCATCCACCCTGTTCAGGAATTCCGGTCTGAAGGTTCTTTTAAGCTCACCCATGACATTGCCCTTCATATCCTCATAATTCCCGGCCTTATCATCGCCTGTTACAAAGCCAAGCCTCTTCGGCTCCGTAATCATCCTCCCGCCTACGTTGGAAGTCATGATGATCACAGTATTTCTGAAGTCCACCAGCCTACCCTGGGAATCCGTCAGTCTACCGTCCTCCAGTATTTGCAGCAGGATATTGAACACGTCGGGGTGGGCTTTCTCGATTTCATCAAACAGCAGTACGGAGTACGGCTTCCTTCTTACCTTTTCCGTAAGCTGTCCGCCTTCTTCGTAGCCTACATAACCCGGAGGAGAGCCTACCAGCCTGGAAACGGCAAACTTCTCCATATATTCGGACATATCAATGCGGATCATTGCATTTTCATTCCCGAACAGCGACTCTGCCAGCGCCTTGCTTAACTCCGTTTTTCCTACGCCTGTCGGTCCCAGGAAAATGAAAGAGCCAATCGGGCGCTTCGGGTCCTTCAGTCCTACCCTGCCTCTTCTGATAGCCTTTGATACGGCTTTTACAGCTTCATCCTGGCCGATGACCCTTTGATGGAGTAAACCCTCCATCTTCATAAGTTTTTCCGATTCTTCCTCTGCAAGCCGCTTCACCGGGATACCAGTCCAACTGGACACGATGTCGCCGATTTCCTCCTCGGTAACGGTATCCGTTCTGGTCTGATTCTTCTGGTACCAGTCTCCTTTGATTTTATCATACTCAGCCTTGAGCTTCTGCTCCTGATCCCTGATTCCGGCAGCTTTTTCAAACTCCTGGGAACGAATGGCGTCTTCCTTTTCCTTTCCCAGCCGCTCAATCTTTTCCTCCAGCTTTTTTACATCCGGCGGTGCTGTAAAAGCTTTGAGCCGGACCTTGGAGGCAGCTTCATCAATAAGGTCGATCGCCTTGTCCGGCAAATAACGGTCGGATATATAGCGGTCGGAGAGCTTGACTGCGGCTTCCAGCGCTCCGTCCGTAATCTTGACCCTGTGATGCGCTTCATATTTGTCACGGATGCCCTTCAAAATTTCCACAGCCTCTTCCTTGGTCGGTTCACCTACGGTAATGGGCTGGAACCTGCGTTCAAGAGCCGCATCCTTTTCGACATGCTTCCGGTATTCATTGATGGTGGTGGCACCTATTACCTGTATCTCTCCCCTTGCCAGTGCGGGCTTGAGTATGTTGGAGGCATCGATTGCCCCCTCTGCGGCACCGGCGCCGATAATGGTATGCATTTCATCTATAAACAGGATGACATTGCCAGCCTTGCGAACTTCATCCATGGCCTTCTTCAGCCTTTCCTCGAACTCACCCCGGTATTTGGCTCCGGCAACCATGGATGACAAATCCAGCGTAACCACTCTTTTATCCTTAAGCAGCTCCGGAATATTTCCCTCCACGATTTTTTGGGCAAGACCTTCCGCTATGGCTGTCTTTCCAACGCCAGGCTCACCGATGAGACACGGGTTGTTCTTTGTACGCCTGCTGAGGATCTGTATAACCCGTTCAATTTCCTTGTCACGGCCCACGATTGGATCAAACTTGGCCTCTCTTGCCATTTCAGTCAGGTCTCTGCCAAATTGATTCAAGGTAGGTGTATTGGTGTTGGCGGATGTGTTCTTGGGCTCCCCTGTTGTACCGGGCGCTTCCTCGCTGAGCATTTTGACAATGTCATTCAGCATCTTTTGAGGGTCGACGCCGAGATCCATCAGTATCCGCACCGCTACACTTTCGCCCTCTCTCATGATGCCGAGCAGCAGGTGCTCCGTACCGATATAGTTGTGTCCCAGCCTTCGCGCCTCCTTCAGGCCAAGCTCCAGCACCCGCTTGGTCCTGGGTGTGAAATCCAGCGGCTGCTGGCCCGA
>JAEZMC010000023.1 GCA_023435805.1 Bacillota bacterium
AGTATTGTATATTGATAAAGAATGTATTATGATGAATAATAATGGGTTGTTTTAGTTGTTCTGATAGAAACGGAAATCCAGTCAGTTTATCACCATGTACGCAATCATACAGACATCCGGGGGTTTACACACACAGTGGACAAGAAACAGATCAAAACAAACGCATTATTTTTCAGTGACAGTATTTTGTTTACAAATGCCATGACCTTTTTGTCGGTGACTGTGGTTATTCCTTACTTTTTAAGCGGCCTTGGGGCCAGTACCTTTGAGATCAGCCTGGCAATCGCGCTGCCAAGCATCGGCACGTTTATCACGCAGCCGGTTTTTGCCAGAAAAGCCATGTCACTAAATCGAATGGTGGGAACATTTTGCAAACTGCTGATTATCCAGAGAGTAATCTTTTTGGCGTTTATATTCAGCTTGCCTTTATTCAAAAGTGCAGATCCAAGGATAACAATTATTCTGTTCCTGATTTGCTGGGGCGTTTTCAACCTTTTTACAGGGTGTTATATTCCTTTCCATACCAGCATTTTTTCGAAAATGGTTCCTCCAAGCCAACGAGGAAGAATTTTAGGATACGGCGGAGCCACGGCCAATTTGATTGCCCTGGCTTCCTCCTATGCAGTATCGGTTTTATTGAAAAATCTGGCCTATCCGATGAATTATACATTGATTTTTTTAGCAGGAAACATCTTGCTGTTTGGAAACGTGTATGCCTTAAGCAGGCTTGATGAGCCTTCCGATGAGAAACCGGCAGAAGTAATGAATTACTTTAAATACGCAGCGATGTTCAAAGAGATACTGACACGGGACAGGAAATTTACGCTGATGGTAACAGCGTACAGCTTCATTTCCATCAGCGTTATAAGTCTTTCCTTTTATACTGTCTATGCTGTAAGGAATTATCAGATGGGGGCCAATGCGGTGGGATTGTTCTCCGCTATAACTGTTGCAGCTGTTACGCTGGGAAATCTTTTATTCGGTACCATGGGGGACAGATATGGGCATCGTGCGGTGCTGCAAGCCTCTGCCGTATGCGGGATGGCGGCGTCGGCAGCAGTAATAGGTGTGACCGGCATTCAAGGGGTTTATATCTCAATTGTATTGAGCAATTTATGTTACATTGGCTTTGGAATAAGCAACAGGGTATATATTATTGAAAACTGTTCCCAGGATAAGCTTCCTGTTTACTTGAGTATAAACAATATGCTTACAATGGTAGTCACTGCGGTTATGACCATAGCGGCGAGCTTCGTAATAGACAAGGCGTCCTTTGGGGCTTTGTTTGCTATCTGCGGTGTTGCTGCGCTTTTTGCGCTGGTTATATTCACTGGTCTTAAAAAGTTCAGACCAAGGGAAGAAAATGCTGTGGAGTGAAGTAGTAACAAGCGGATGACAGGAAAAATTCTGCCATCCGCTTATTTAATAAAATATATTATCCCGGGTTCCTGCTGCTTATGTTATAATTGCAGCTGAATGGAGCGTCGAAGCTTTTGAAAAAAGGAATCGATTCCGTTCAGGCTCAAGGACGAAGTATTCCGATCAGTAGCCTCCATGACGGCAGCCGCAGAAGCAATCAGACACTGATCCGTGATAGGCAGGGACTGGTCATTGAAGCGGGGGTGTCATATTGGAGAATACGGTTGTGGTCATATCAAAAGTGTTACCGGTCGTACTTTTGATTGTATTTGGAAGTGTTTTGCGGAGAACAGCCTTTCTCAGGCAAAGTACAATAGACGAATTAAAAAAGATCACTGTCAATGTTGCCTTGCCGTCTTTGCTGTTTTTAACATTTTCCGAGACTACTTTTGAGATAGGGTATTTACTGATCTTTCTTGTTGTTTTCCTTACCTGTGGGGTTATGCTGCTTTTTGGAAACCTCTTCAAAAAGGCTGCCAGACTGGACAACAAGTATGTTCCGGCACTTTTCAGCGGGTTTGAGACAGGGATGATGGGGTATTCCATCTTTGTTGCAGTGTATGGCGCGGAAAACATGTTCAAGCTGGCCATAATTGATTTGGGGCAGGTGACATTTGTTTTCTTCGTTCTGGTCAGCTATCTGCAAAAAATGAATGGTCAGGCTTCAAATGTCAGGCAGCTGATATTATCGTTCATAAAATCACCGGTCATTCTCGCCATACTGACAGGGAGCCTGGTCGGAAGTACCGGGGTACTCGGATCAATCGGGCATTTCCCCCTGGCCGGTTCTGTTCTCGAAGTCATAAGGCTTCTTTCAAATATTTCGGTGCCTGTTATTTGTATAGTAATAGGGTACGAGCTTCACATAGACCTTAAGAATATCCGACTGCCGCTGCTTGCTGCTGTATCGCGGCTGGTCCTTCTTCTGGCAATTGCATTTGCAGTGAATAAATTTATAGTCGAAGGCGTCCTTCACCTGGACAAAACCTATCAAATTGCTCTTTATACCATGTTCCTCCTTCCGCCGCCTTTTGTAATCCCCATTTTTATGAAAGACGACAAAGGTCACAGCAAAGACTTCATATTGAATACGATCTCCATTGGCATACTGTTGGCTTTGGCCGCCTTCCTGCTGCTGATCCTGATTGTATAAAAAATGGATTGCTGACAAATTTCATACGAGCATATAACCTTACATCAGGCGGATCAGGAATAGACAGTTTACAGGAGATCGGAAGGCTGTAAAAACTATCTATCAGCTCAAAAAAAGAAGTACAGGGATAAGCCTTATGCTCCAATGCATCAAAGCATCTGAGCATAAGGCTTTCATCATTGGCGTATCATCCGGGACGCAGCTGCAGTACGGATTGATGAACTTTAATTCCCTTTTTGAAGACTGACCTTGTAAGGCCGCATCATTTCATTGTCCTCATGGTCCAGAATATGGCAGTGCCACACATAGCCCGGGCCGAGGGCGGGATTGAAGGGATAGATATTCAACCCCGGTTTTGCCGCGGATACAGGTAGATTC
>JAEZMC010000056.1 GCA_023435805.1 Bacillota bacterium
GGGTGTCACACAGCATTCTATCCAGAGTGTCTTGAATTCTATCATTTCCTTGCTGAAAAGCAATCTATACGAGCTTTCAGGGGACGACCTGCCTGTATTGGAATCCATTGCAGCGGAAACCGTGAGCAACTCCCCTACCGTCAGTGATCTGACCGAGGAATTTGTCGGGAAGGTATATGATTTCCTCGTCAATCGCAACCGCTATCCCGGTACGGATCCCACTACGGAGGAGGTGATCGGAAGCATTGCGGAATATCTGGACAGAAACTATGCCGAATCGGTGGAGTTTAAAGACCTGGCCGCTAAATTCGGCATCTCCTATACCTATTTAAGCACGCTGTTTAAAAAATATAATAATATGACGCCGGTGAAATATTTGCTGACGGTCCGGGTCGAAAAGGCCAAGGAACTGATCGGATCCGATCCGGATATCACCTTCAGGCAGGTAGCCGCACTTGTCGGTTATGAGGATTCGCACTATTTTTCAAGGATTTTCCGCAACATGACCGGATATTCTCCTTCGGAGTACCGGACATTTTCCAGTCACAGGCATGAACAGTAAACTGTAATCCGAATAAATTGAAAGGCGGTACGATAAATATGCTACCAACAAAACAACAGCTTGCGGACATACTCCGCAAGGTCATTGAAGCAATGCATGTGCAAGGCTATGATACTGCCGGCATGGCTTCCAGACTTGATGCACCGATGACATACGACCAGCTCATCGATTTTTCGGAGGAGCTGCGGCGGCTGCCGATGAGGAGCGATTGGGCCTATAACGAACCGGTTCTGTTTGATGATATCGAGCGGGAAATGGCACCGGGAAGGGAAGCCTGCCTTCGCGAAAGCATTGATGTGGAAGAATGTGAAAAGAAGGCGGAAGCGGCCTTCCTGGGCTCTGTACTGGGCTGCATCCTGGGCAAGCCGCTGGAGGTAAACCCCTCCTATTCCGAGTTGAAGGCAGCCGGTCTGCAGAGCGGGCAGTGGCCCATTGACGAATTCATCAGCGACAGCTTCCTTCAAAAGCTTGGACGGCGCCACCCCTCCTGGACGGAGACGGCAAAAGGCTGCATCCGATACGTTGCGGCGGACGATGACCTGAATTACAGCGTCCTGGGTATGATCAACCTTGAAGATCACGGTCTGTCCCTGGACCTTGACGGTGTAAAGAATACGTGGCTCAAGCACCAGTGTTTGAATTTTGTATTCGGTCCTGAACGCAAAATCAGCGCCTGCATTGCCGCAGACCATTTCTGGAAAGGCGAGGAAGACCGGCATGAACCGGACGAATATTACCGGAGTTGGGCAGATACCTTTAACCCCGGCAACGAATTATGCGGCGCGGCCATCCGGGCGGATGCCTATGGCTATGCATTTCCCGGGCGTCCGGATTTGGCCGCCAGGTATGCGTGCATTGATGCATCCTTCACCCACCGGCGTACGGGCGTATACAGCACTATGTTCATTGCGGCGGCAATAGCCGGAATGTTTTATGCTCATGACCCTGTGCAGCCGTTTATCGACGCTTTGAAATTTGTACCGCAGAAAAGCCGTTTTGCAGCAAATACACGTTCATGTATTGAATATGTAGTACATTCCCGTAGCTTCGAGGAAGGCTACGAAAGGATCCATCAGCGTTTCGGGCAGTATGACCACTGCATGCTGTATCAGGAGGTCGGGACACTGATCAACACGTTGAAATATGCCCGCGATGTATGGGACGGTGTGTGCAGACAGGTAATGCAGGGAAATGACACGGACAGCTTTGGTTGTACGGCCGGTTCGCTCCTGGGGGCCCGTTTTGGATATGAAGGGCTGGACACAAGAAGGCTGGAGGTGTTTAACGACCTCATACACATATCCCTGGCCGACTTTTACGAGTTTTCACTCTCAGGGCTGGCAGCAAGAATGGGCAGACTGGTCCGGCGATTTGCCGGTTGATAGGCAATTTGGACGGTATAACTGACCCGGTACATATAAATGCCCCCGTACATCGTACGGGGGCTGTATCAATCCATGCGTTATGCCTGTGCCGCTGTGCCTTCCAGGCCGGGTGCAGGCGTATATATTCTGGCTCCGAACTCATTGTCCAGCATAAGTATGCCTTTGCCGTCATCCTTCACCATCAGTAACCGCCTGATATTGTTGTCGGCATTTTCCTCTTCCTCCACCTGCTCATCAATAAACCATTTCAGGAAGGAATCCGTTTTGTAGTCTTTTTCTTCCTTGACTGCATGGACAATATCATAGATGGAAGCGGTAACAAATTGTTCATGCTTGAGAGACATTTCCAGGGCTTCCTGAATGGATGAAAAATCCACCTTGGGGCCTTCGATCGGCTGCAGTGACACTTTGCCTCCGACCCGGTTGATGTATTCAAAAAACAGCAGCGCATGGTCCCTCTCTTCTTGCGCCTGAACTCTGAACCAGTGGGCAAAGCCTTTCAAATTGAGCGTATGGAAATACGCTTCAATCGATAAATAAAGGTACCCGGAGAATAGCTCCTTGTTCAACTGGTCATTCAACATCTTTTCAATTTTTTCACTGATCATTCCAATTCCTCCCGATGCTTATAAGAATTTCGTTCATACTAAATATACCCAAAAATACCTGATCTAAAATATTTTTAAAAAAAATATCATTCGGACACTGCCGACTCATATATTGATATATATTTCAAACATTGGCAAAGGCGTCAGTGATGCACTGTCGGCACTCAGGCAGAGAGCAGGCAGTGCATTCGTCATGTGCGAACAGCAAAGGAATGTGAGGTGCTTATATGTGTGGTATTGCCGGTTGGTTGGATTTGAAGAACGACTTGCTTGAAAACGCCCCGCTTATGGAGGCGATGTCCGCTGCGCTTATCAACAGGGGTCCGGATTCTTCCGGCACCTGGAATTCGGAGCATGCGCTGCTTGCCCACCGGAGGCTGGCCGTTATGGACCCGGCGGGAGGAGCCCAGCCCATGGTCCGGCAATGGGGCGGCAGGCAATATGCAATCGTATATAACGGCGAGCTGTACAATGCTCCCGAATTGAAGCAGATACTGGAGAGCAGAGGGATGATATTTACAACCTCCTGTGATACGGAAGTACTGCTGAACTCCTACATATACTGGGGACCCGGCTGCGTTGAGCGGTTCAACGGCATTTATGCCTTCGGAATCTGGGATGAAAAGGAGCAGCAGGCATTTCTGGCAAGGGACCGTTTTGGAGTAAAGCCTTTATTCTATGCAGAGTCAGGAAGCAGTCTGCTGTTTGCTTCGGAAATAAAAGCCTTGCTGTCCCATCCCTGTGTCAGGCCGGAGGTCGGTACGGAGGGCTTGTCCGAGGTATTTGCACTGGGCCCCGCCAGAACACCCGGAATAGGAGTATTCAGACAAATCTCCGAGCTGAAGCAGGGGCACTGTATGGTATTTAGCCGCAGCGGACTTAGAAAATACAGGTATTGGTCCCTTGAGAGCCATGCGCACGGGGACAGCCTTGAAAACACAATCGAAACAGTAAAAGAGCTGGTGCTGGATTCTATCAACAGGCAGTTTGTTTCCGACGTTCCTCTATGCACCTTTTTATCGGGCGGTCTGGACTCCAGTGCCATTTCCGCCCTTGCAGCGCAGTATTTCAAAAACTCCGGGAAAGGCAGGCTGCATACATTTTCCATCGATTACACAGACAATGATAAATATTTCTCCCCCACCTCCTACCAGCCGGATCCTGACGCTCCATGGGTGAAACGGATGACGGAGTTCTGCGGCTCCGAACACACCTGCATCACCGTCAGCACGGAACAGGTGGCCGACGCGCTGGAAAATGCCGCAGCAGCCAGGGATCTGCCTGGAATGGCGGATATTGACTCATCGCTGTGGCTGTTTTGCAGGGAGGTGAAAAAGGAGGCGACAGTAGCGCTCTCCGGGGAGTGCGCCGACGAGGTTTTCGGCGGCTACCCGTGGTTCCACCGGGATGAACTGCTGCATGCGGGAACCTTCCCATGGTCAGTGAATACGGGCGACCGGTTCTCCATCCTGTCGGAAGACCTGCTGCAAACCATTCGCCCGAGTGAGTATATTTCCGGGAGGTATGAAGAGGAACTGGCTGAAGTCCCCTGTCTGGATGGAGAAAGCGGACTTGAAAAAAGACGGAGGGAAATCTTTTACCTGAATTTCACCTGGTTCATGCAGACATTGCTTGACCGGAAGGACCGCATGAGCATGGCCC
>JAEZMC010000151.1 GCA_023435805.1 Bacillota bacterium
AAAGAAAACCGGCGCTGCAGGCAAAAATGCGGGTAGATCCGGCGGTAAAGCCAGAGAAAATGAAAATAGGAAAGACGCGGTAAAAAACAGTGGGAGAAGTTCCTACAAAGGCGGTAATGTTAGGAAAACCGATTCCAGAAACAGATCAAGGAAGCCGGGCAAAAAGTGATTAGAAGTATTTGACACGGTGTTTGGATTGAAATACAATCTATACATTGAAAGCGGCAATATCAGCTGAAAGGCAGTATTGCAGAAAAATCTGAAAGGTGATTCATCATGGAAGGTAAAATATTAAATGGAAATGAACTGTCAAAAAAGGTCCGGCTTGAGCTGAAAAGTCAGGTCGAAGCATTAAAGGCGCGAAACATCCATCCAGGCCTTGCGGTTGTTTTGGTCGGAAAGGATCCGGCATCGCAGATCTATGTCGGCAAAAAGAGAAAAGCCTGTGAAGAACTGGGTATCAATTCATACCCCCATCTTCTGGAGAAAAGCACCAGCGAAGACGAATTGCTTGCTCTGATTGGACAGCTGAACGAAGACAGCCGTGTCAGCGGTATACTTGTGCAGCTTCCGCTGCCGGACCATATAAACGAAGAGAAGATCATCATGGCCATTCACCCGGATAAGGATGTGGATGCCTTTCACCCGTCAAACGTAGGACGAATCATGACCGGAAATCCGGTATTTCTGCCCTGCACACCGGCGGGCGTAATGGAATTGATCAAGGAAAGCGGTATGCAGGTGGAAGGAAAGGAATGTGTGGTAGTCGGCAGAAGCAACATCGTCGGCAAGCCGATGGCAATGCTGCTCCTGGCTGCCAATGGAACCGTTACGATGTGCCATTCCAGGACCCGCAATTTGCAGGAGGTATGTAAAAGAGCCGATATCCTGGTTGCCGCCATTGGAAAGCCGGAATTTATCAAGGGCAGCTTTATCAAGCCCGGTGCCGTTGTAATTGATGTCGGCATGAATCGGCTGGAGGATGGGAAACTGGTCGGAGATGTCGATTTTGCATCCGCTTCCGCAGTTGCTTCGGCTATTACACCCGTTCCCAGAGGCGTTGGACCTATGACCATTACCATGCTCATGCAAAACACCATAAAGGCTGCTTTAAAAGTTGCAAGCGAGTAAACGGCGCTTGATGCAGCAAGTTTTGTTTTTCTTGACATAAAAATTAAAAAAGTTTACAATTAATCTGTAATTCAGATAACAAGCGGACAGCCGACGCTGTCTGCACATTATCGATAACCGGTTTACAACCGGTATGACCATTGAAAACTGAATATGAGGAGGTGTGTGTTATTTTATTCGAAGTGTCTATTGGATTATTGATTGGCCTTGTAATTGCAGTATTTGCTTCATTTATATCGTTCCGTAAAGGATATGACCGCAGAAAAAAGGATGCGGAAGCTGAAATCGGCAGCGCAGAACAAGAATCGAAGAGAATAGTCAACGAAGCTTTGAAGACAGCCGAGAGTAAAAAGAGGGAAGCTCTTCTTGAAGCAAAGGAAGAGGTTCACAGAAGCAGAATGGAACTTGACAGGGAAATCAAAGAACGCAGAAATGAAATTTTGAGGCAGGAAAGACGTCTGGTCCAGAAGGAAGAAACCCTCGACAAAAAGGTAGAAGCTCTGGAGCAGAAAGAAGAAGCACTAAACAAGAAAACGAAGGAAGTACAGACGACACAGGAAAAGGTAACGGAACTCCTGAAACGGCAGCTGGATGAATTGGAAAGAATATCCGGATTGTCGGTGGAGGATGCTAAACAGTATCTCATCCGGAATGTAGAGGATGAGGTCAAGCATGAACTGGCCATACTTGTAAAGGATCTCGAGGCGAAAGCCAAGGAAGAGGCAGACAGGAAGGCCAGAGATATCGTTGCCACAGCCATACAGAAATGTGCTGCGGACCATGTGTCGGAAACAACCGTATCGGTTGTACCACTGCCCAATGATGAAATGAAAGGCCGCATTATAGGCAGGGAAGGCCGGAACATCAGAACCCTCGAAACTTTGACCGGGATTGATCTGATTATTGACGATACTCCTGAAGCGGTTATACTTTCAGGATTTGATCCCATCAGAAGAGAAGTTGCAAGGATAACACTGGAAAAGCTGATTCTTGACGGCAGAATACACCCGGCAAGAATTGAAGAAATGGTTGAAAAAGCAAAGAAGGAAGTTGAAAACACCATTCGCCAGGAAGGCGACCGCGCCACCTTTGAGACCGGAGTACACGGCCTGCACCCTGAAGTGATCAAGCTTCTTGGTAAGCTCAGATTCAGGACCAGCTACGGCCAGAATGTACTGAACCATTCGATCGAGGTATCGACACTTGCCGGAATCATGGCAGCCGAACTCGGAGCAGATGTCGTACTTGCTAAGAGAGCAGGTCTTCTGCACGATATAGGCAAAGCGGTCGACCATGAAGTGGAAGGTTCCCATGTTACCATAGGCGGCGATCTTGCCAAAAAGTACAGGGAAGGCAATGATGTTATTAATGCGATCATGTCGCACCATGGAGATATGGAGCCCACATCGCTGATTTCTGTGCTGGTGCAGGCTGCCGATTCCATTTCGGCTGCAAGACCAGGTGCAAGAAGGGAAACGCTGGAGTCTTACATCAAGAGAATTGAAAAGCTCGAGGAAATTGCGAATTCCTTCCCCGGCGTTGAAAAATGCTTTGCCATTCAAGCCGGACGTGAAATCAGGATCATTGTTAAGCCCGAAGATGTTTCAGATGATGAAATGGTACTGAAGGCTCGTGAAATCGTTAAGAAAATTGAAAGTGAACTGGAATACCCCGGACAGATTAAAGTAAATGTAATCAGGGAAACAAGAGCGATCGAATACGCAAAGTAAAATATTTCACTAACACAAAAAGCGTGCTGAGGCACGCTTTTTGTGTTAAAATAGGAGAGGGGACGCTTCTGCAATGTCCGTTGCCGAGAAACGTCCCCTTATGACGCTAAAGCAGATTGGGACGCTTCTGCAATGACTGTTGCCGAGAAACGTCCCCCAAATTTTGATATCAAATTCTCAAACAACGGAGGAGCAGGAATTGAAGGTTTTATTCATAGGTGATGTGGTTGGAAATTCAGGCAGAAAAGCAATCAAGGAGATACTGGCAGAGCTCCGGAAAGAAATGCCCTTTGATTATTGTGTGGCAAACGGTGAAAATGCCGCGGGCGGTACGGGCATTACCTACGTAGTGGCGCAGGAGCTTTACAAATGCGGTATCGACGCATTGACCATGGGGAACCATACCTGGTCGAAAAGAGAAATCACCAACTTCATCGATTCCGATCCCAGAATAGCCAGACCGGCAAATTATCCTCAGGAGCTGCCGGGAAAAGGCTCCGTCATTATTGACGGAAAGCTTGGAATCGTCAACCTGCTGGGGAGAGTTTACATGGACAATGTTGATTGCCCTTTTAAAGCGCTGGACCGCGAGCTGGAGTATTTAAAAAGCCAGGTGAAGGTGATCCTGGTAGATATCCATGCGGAAGCAACCTCCGAAAAATGCGCGCTGGCCTGGCATGCTGACGGCAGAGTAAGCTGCGTGCTTGGAACGCATACCCATGTGCAGACGGCGGATGAAAGGATATTTCCCTGCGGAACGGCTTTCATTTCAGATGTGGGCATGACAGGTCCGTATGACGGAGTCATAGGTGTTGACAAAGAGATCGTACTGGAAAAGTTCCTCTCCTATATGCCGGTCAGATTTGAGATGGCAAAAGGGAGAGTGCAGTTTAATGCAGTCCATATTGAAGTGGATGAAAGGACAGGCAGAGCCCTGAAAATTCAAAGGATATTAAAGGTATTCAGCCTCTAGGCGTACACGTCTTACCCCCTCAGACATAAACGATATCTGATGCACAAATGGACTTTAATAGGTATTTAATTCTTCTATAAATTCAAAAATTTTACTGTAAAAAAAGGAATTTTTATTTTTGTGTAGAATTAATACTCGTTATATTATATTGTTTGCATTAGGGGGTAAAAATTAACATGGATGTTTTAAAAGTCTCAGCAAAATCCAACCCAAATTCCATTGCAGGTGCTTTGGCCGGTGTTATCAGAGAAAGAGGAATGGCAGAAATGCAGGCGATTGGTGCAGGAGCTTTAAACCAGGCTGTAAAAGCTGTGGCTATTGCACGAGGGTTCGTAGCACCGTCCGGTCTTGAACTCATTTGTATTCCAGCTTTTACCGACATTCTTATTGACGGGGAGGAAAGGACAGCAATAAAGCTTATTGTCGAACCAAGAAGATAGTATAGAGAAAATCGATAATATGGTGAGGATCACAAAAAATAATCTGTAAAAAAAGCACGCAAGTGCTTTTTTTATGCAATTCGGGCAGTGCGGGGAAGACTCTGCCCGGGAAGCACCAGTTCTGTACCTGCGGATGGAGCACCGGATCGGATGCGGCGCGGGCAGGTTGAGATTGACCGTGGGTTATGATAATATGATACTATTGCGGGGAATTGGATAAGATTAAATATATAACTGCGTATTGTAACGCAGCATTTGGAGGATAGAACCTTTGAAAACCGCTGTCAGGATCGGAAACGGAACATCGCTGGTTACCGATGGAGCTTTGAAATATATCGAGTTTGACTGCCTGAAACAATACGGCTCTGTGTTGACACACTTCATGAGCACAAGAGCCGGCGGTGTCAGCACGGGTGAGTGCAGTACGCTGAATCTGGGCTTTAACCGGAATGACAGCCGCGAGAACGTAATCAGGAATTTTCAATTGCTTTGTGAGGCCGCCGGAATAGATACGCAAAGCCTGGTTCTGACCAATCAGATTCATGATGCCGTGGTGCGCTCCGTCGGAGAAAGTGACAGAGGAAAGGGCTTTTCCCGGGAAAGCGATATTAAAGGCGTGGATGGCCTTCTTACCGTTCAGCCGGGAGTTACGCTGGTAACCTTTCATGCAGACTGTGTACCAGTATTTT
>JAEZMC010000067.1 GCA_023435805.1 Bacillota bacterium
TTCCTGAATACATCAACAATTTCTATGTCTGGATATTCTTTTTTCAATTTTTCATATGCGGAGTCAATTCTGTTCTGATGAAACATGTTCTTCATCAATCCGGAGTATAGGATAACTTTTCCGCGTCCGTTCAGGAATCGTCCCATCAGTTCCGCGGCAATATGTCCTTCCTTCGATTGATCGGTACCCATGATATACCGGTAATTGTTCTTTGCAATAGCGGCGCCGACAGTATTTTGATATGAAATGAACTGTATGCCCTGTTCCATAGCTGCATCAATCGTATCGAAAAGCTCTTGTGAATTCTCCTCTATGGAAATCGCTATCCCTGCGACACCTTTTTCCATCAGGCTTCTTATTGCCCGGATCTGCTCATCTGCACGTCCGCTTGACAGCTTTATAAAAAAGAACTTTGCACCGATACTGGAATAGCTTTTGGCACCCTGGCACATTCCCTCATAGATCAGTTGAAACAACGCATTAGACTTGGAAGAAAGGTCCGCAGAAATAATGATGCCGAACTTCATCTTGTTCTGCATCGCCAGCGCCTTACCTATACCATTCACCTGAAAATCCAGCCGATCCACATGGGCGAGTATCTTCTGCATCATTTTCTCGCTCACTTTGCCCCTGTTATTCAGTGCACGGTCAAGTGTCGCTTTCGAACATCCGATTTCTTCAGCCAATTCTTTCAAAGTCATATTGATTTGCTCCTGCAGAAAATTGTTGCAATTTTGATGCACGTACATCATTTGTTACACTTTGATGCTACAGCAACAAACTGTTTTTGTCAATAGATTTGTTCCAGATGTCAATAATTTAAGTTTTATGGCAAGTGTGCCTTTAATATTGCTTGTTGATTTATAAAAAACGGTATGATAATATGAATTAAAAATGATGTACGTACATCATTAAATATAATTTAATAAGCATGGAGGGGACGGAGATGACCTCGCGAGAACGTGTCATGAAGACATGCAATTTTGAAGAGCCAGATCGTGTACCCATTGATATGGGAGGCACACAGGTATCCGGAATCTGCGTTGACGAATACTGCGAATTATTAAAGTATCTTGGAATCAATGAAACCCCTGTCGTATATGAACAGTTCGAGATGCTTGCAAGGATCAGTGAACCTGTGAGACAGCGGCTTCACAGCGACGTCATTTCACTGGAAAACCCGGTCATGTCATGGGGGCTTCGAAACACGGACTGGAAGCCCTGGAGAACCTTCCAGGGAAACGAATGCCTTATGCCGGGAGGTTTCGAACCTGTTGCCGATGAGAAGGGCGGTCTCTGGCTTTACAGCCAGGACGGGAAGGCAATTGCACATATGGCAAAGGGTTCATTGTACTTTGATTTCGCTGATTCCACCGCTTTAAGCAGCAGCTTTACCGGTATGGACCCGGAAGAGTGGCGAAAGCATATCTACGTCTATACCGACGAAGACCTGAAGGAAATCCAGAAAAATGCAGCAGTATTATATAAAAATACAGATTATGCGGTAGTTGCCGAGTTTGCAGCATGCAAATTCGGTTCCATGAACCGGACCATTGCGGGCCTCAGCCCCACAGATTGGCTTTGCGCCCTTGTTACGGAATCGGCGTATATTGAAGAAGTTCTTTGCGTATGCGCGGAGCAGGCGCTGCTAAACACAAAACTGTTCCTGGAAGCCGTGTCCGGCAATGTGGATATCATGATCATGAGCACCATCGATTACGGCTCCCAGCGCTCGGAGATTTTTAATCCGGAAATCTGGCGGCATCTTTACCTACCCCGGTATAAAACCGTCAACGATTATGTTCACACCCATTCCCCCCATGTAAAAACTTTTATCCATTCGTGCGGAAGCATACGGCATATTATTGGTGATATCATCGACGCAGGATTCGATATTTTAAACCCTGTACAGATTACGGCTGCCAATATGGATGCTGCCGGGCTGAAAGCGGAATTCGGCGGAAGGATTGTATTTTGGGGCGGCGGTGCCGACACCCAGACAGTACTCCCTTTCGGAACACCCGATGAAGTTGGGGCGCAGGTAAAAGAACGTATTGGTATCTTTGGGCCGGGCGGCGGTTTTGTTTTCAATCCCGTACACTGCCTCCAGTACGGTGTGCCTGTTGAAAATCTGCTCCGCGCTGCAGATGCTGCGTATGAATTCGGACAATACCCCATACGATAAATCTAAAAAACCCAATATAATAAATTGATTTGACAATTACATATGACGTTGTTATCCTAGATTTCTAAGCAATCAAACTATTTACATCATAAAGGCTGGTGAAAATAATGAAGTATGGTATTTATTATGCGTACTGGGAAAAGTACTGGCGTGCTGATTACAGGCCGTATATCGAGAAGGCCGCCAGACTTGGGCTTGATATTCTGGAAATAGCCTGTACACCCATTCCGGATTACTCCGACAGTGAGATCAGAGAAATACGGGAATGTGCGGCAGCCAACGGGATTCTGCTGACCGGTGGGCACGGGCCTTCCAGCGAACAGAATATCGCCTCTCCCGATCACTCCGTAGTCCAGAACGCTCTCCGTTTTTATGAAAAGCTGTTTAAAAACCTGGAAAAGCTGGGTATCAAAGCGATTGGCGGCGGTATCTATTCATACTGGCCGGTGGATTATTCCGGAAATATTGATAAGACCGGCGACCGAGCAAGAAGTATCAAAGGTGTTCAGGAAATGGCCCGGCTCGCGGAAGATCATGGGATTACACTGATGCTGGAGGTACTGAACAGGTTTGAAGGCTATATTCTGAATACCGCTGCAGAAGGTGTGGAATTTGTAAAGGAAGTAGACAGGAAAAATGTCCGTCTCATGCTTGACACCTTCCACATGAACATTGAGGAGGACAGCATGGGCGGCGCCATCAGAAGCGCCAAAGGCGTGTTGGGCCATTTCCATGTCGGCGAGTGCAACCGGCGTGTCCCGGGTATGGGACGTATGCCCTGGCGTGAAATCGGCGAGGCGCTCAACGATATCGGATATGACGGAGCCGTCGTGATGGAGCCGTTTGTACAGATGGGCGGACAGGTCGGTTCCGATATCAAGGTATGGCGCGAACTGTCCGACGGTACTGCAGACATACTTGACCGCGACGTTAAACAGTCTTTGGAATTTATTAAATATATTTTTGAAGGTAAATAAAGCCGCCTGCACGAACCAAGCGGCACGTTACATATCTGCTGTCTTCATCTATGGGTTGAACGGTCCGAAAGGGCCGTTTCCTTTGCAAGCTCCCTTTACGGAGCAAACGGATGGAACGATCCCCCGACAGCATACCCCGCTGTGCAGCAGCTTCGTTCACAGCTGTACCGCATCCTGTATTGAATGATGTGATCTTCATGTCAATACCATCACTGATTCAGGCACTTGATGAAAAAGCCTTGATGTTATTGCACGTTCTTTTATTATCGCATGGTTTACTATATAATGGTGAGAGAGTAAGGATGATCAAAGGCAGGAATTTTTTATGTTATCATTACTTTCTACGAAGCTTTATCTTCCGAAAATACGCCCCCATTTGGTCAAACGCAATTTGTTATTGGAAAAACTGAATATGGGGGTTTCGTCAGGAAGCCATTTTATACTGATTTCAGCATCGGCCGGTTACGGCAAAACCACCTTGATAGCCGAATGGCTTGGCACGCTTCAATCCTCGTCGTCATGGCTGTCACTTGACGAAGGGGATAACGATCCCGTTCGTTTTTTTACATACCTTCTGGCATCCTGCAAAAAAGCCAACGACGGTCTGTGCCATGAAGCTGAAGCGCTCCTTCAGGATGCTTCTCCGCTGGCCCTTAAAGGAATTGTTACAGAGCTGATCAATGATTTATGCAGACTTCAGGAAGGAATCAATATCGTCCTGGATGATTACCACGTCATCCAAAATCCTGTTATTCATGAGGTGGTACAATTTCTGATAGAATCTGTACCTGCCGGATCCCTGCTGATCATGTTGACAAGGCAGGACCCTCCATTTTCACTTTCCAAGCTCAGGGTAAGGAATCAGATAACAGAAATTCGCTCGAATGACTTGCGTTTCAAGAAGGATGAAACATTAGCCTTTTTTCTTGAGACCATGCGGATTCCAATGGATTCTGAAGACCTTGAAAAATTAACGGATAGAACGGAAGGCTGGATTGCCGGCTTGCAGCTTGCGGCAATCACATTAAGAAACTACGATCCGGACAAAGCTCATACGTTTATTGATGAGTTCAATGGCAATAATCAATATGTCATTGACTATCTCATGGATGAAATATTAAAACATCAGGATGCCGAACGGACCGAGTTCCTTTGTATGACGGCTATACTGAAACGTTTGTGCGCACCATTGTGTGAATATATTACAGGCAGAGCAAATAGCAGAGACATATTGCAAGGTCTTGAGAAGGATAATCTCTTCCTCATTCCTTTGGATGGAAACAGGGAGTGGTACCGTTATCACCACCTGTTTGCCGATTCTCTAAAGACCCGGTTGGAGGATCATCAAAAGGCAACTCTCTTTATTAAGGCTTCCCGTTGGTTCGAGGCAAACCATTTTTTCCATGAGGCCATAGATTATTCTTTCCTGGCAAAAGATTATCAAAATACTTTACGGCTGATTGAATTGGTCCAGGGAGAGTTGTTTGAAAACGGCCAGCTTACTACGCTTATGCAGTGGATTGATCTCATCCCGGACGATGTTCTCCGAACAAGTGAATTTTTATATGTTCGTAAAGCATGGATTTACACCATAACGGGACGTATCAAAGATGCCTATACACATATGTCAACGATGAATGAAGCCTACATTGCATCCTTGTCACCGGCAAACAGAGGGGTACATATCAGTTTGCTGGCTACCTTTGCCGCTTTCAGAGAGGATGAGGAAACCGCACACCTTGCAGAGCAGGCACTCTCCCTGATAGGAGACAGTGAACCAATGGTTCGTACTGTGACGCTCAATACGCTTGCCGGCGCTAAAATTCGTACAGGGCATATTTCTGAGGCAATTAGGGCGTCCAAAGAAGCATTTGAGCTAGGTGAAAAAAAACTGGGATATTCCTTTGCAACCCTGCTAGCTTTAGGTAACCTTATTCAAAGTCTTGTTTTATCCGGTAGCAGGGATGAAGCCGAATCCCTGCTGTTAAGGATTATGAACAACCAGGATGCATCAAGGAGCAAAGCTGTTCCGGTACTCGGAATCATCTATTCAAACATGGCTTCGGTTCTATATGAGAGAAACACACTGGAAGATGCGCTTCATTATGCCCAGAAGGGGGTTGAATTGCTCAGGAACGCATCCCTTCATGCGAACAGTACGCTGGAGCTGACGCTTGCATTGATCCTGTCTGCCATGGGCGAATTCAAAGAGTCCATGGATGTTCTCGATCGGTATGAAAAATCGGTTAATCCCATTTACCAGGCAAAAATGATTGATCGCATTTCTTCAATACGAGCAGAAATCAATCTGAGGATGAACCGGCTTGACATGGTTGGGAAATGGGCGGAAGAACAGGATTTTTCCGTTTCAGACCAGCCTTCTTATTTGAAGGAGACATCCTATATTACTTATTCCAGATTATTGCTCATGGAAATCCGATTGAAGGAGGCGCGCATTTTACTGGAAGGGCTCGAAAGGAATGCGCTTCAATCAGGGAGAACAGCCCGACTTATTACGATATATATACTCATGGCAATCCTGCATTTTCTTGAAAACCAGGAGGTTTTGACTCGTACATATATCGAAAAAGCCGTTCATTACGCCCGTAATGGCAATTATTACAGGGCATTTCTTGACGAAGGCAACACAGTATCCGGGCTTATTGCCAAATACATGCCTGCAGAACCTTTTATCGAAACCCTGAAGTCGTTTTTTAAAACTGCAAAAGTATATCATTTCTATGGTGAGAGTAATAAAAAAATAAAGGAACGTACATTCAGCGCATTTTCAGACGAGTATACAGAGCCATTGAGCGACAGAGAACTGGAACTGTTGGGGCTGATAGCCTCTGGTTTAAGCAACGATGAGATTTCAAGCAAATTGTTCATTACTAAAAACACGACACAATGGCATATCACCAATATCTATTCCAAGCTGGGTGTAAAAAGCCGAACCCAGGCCATTGCCAGGGCGAGAAGCCTTAATCTGATAGAATAATATGATGTGGCCTTTATAAAAACCTGTCAGCCACTGCCGCATATCACCTCCAATAAACTGGGGGTGATTTTATTTTTAATAAACCACAGCATCCTGTGGTCAATTTCCTATAATTTTGTTTTAAGATTAATGTATAAACTTACCAAATTAAAGACAAAAGGAGTTGATAAAGATGAATTGCCAAATTACCATAAACTGCTATTTGGATAAGCGCAGAGCAGAAGACTTTGATGGGTTGACTTTTGAATTACTCCCTGACGGGAAAACGCTCATTAAGGGCACACTGCCCGACCAGGCAGCTTTATATTGCATTTTGAACAAGATACGGGATATGGGTCTGTCACTCGTAACGGTTTATACGGATAAACAGGAAAACAGGAAAGGTGGTTGTGATTGATATGAAAAAAGTATTGGTGGTAATTGGAAAAGTGCTTGCATGGTTTGGGTTTATTCTTGCAGAATTCATTCTTATCCTGTTCAACGGCGCCTTGTGGATTCGGCTGGATCCGCCGGCTAGCGCCATTCTTACCATGCCGAAGCTTATGTATCCCAATATTGCCAACAAGGCTGTTTGGGTTTACGGGATTGTTCTTTTGGCAGTCTTGCTTCCAACAATCCTTCGTAGGTTGAAAAAGCTTGAAATAAAAAGATTGCACGCAAGAAAATTGATTTTTATCAGCACTTTGACACTGGTATTGATCAATAGTATGGTATTTATTGAATTAATCAAAAATACAAAGGTTGAATACACGTTTGAAACCACTTTTCAAACCATGGCGGCGGCAGTGAATAGTTCAACAACGGTAAAGAAAACCGTTACCGATCTTTCAGACCGGACGGATCTGTTTGGCGAAAAACCTCTTGTATTCAAGCTTTATCTTCCGGACAACTCGAAAAAACCCAGAGACATTGTTATTTACCTGGCTTACGGTAATTGGCTCGCAGTTGATGAAAAAACCGCGGATTACCTGATCGCTCCACTGCTTGAGAATGATTACGGAGTTGGGGTTCTTACCGGTCAAACCAGAAGAGAGACTGATTTTGTTGGAATTATAAAGGATATAAGAATGAAAGTGGCTTATTTAAGGAGTCACGCGGAAGAATATGGAATCAGGAGGATTATTCTTACCGGGGGTTCCGCAGGAGCAAATATTGCATTGACAACGGCGTTGGCATACTCGTGTACACAGTATGATGTTCAAGGAAGAGATCCCGCTCTTTTTAAAGTGGATGGCGTGATTGCTTTCTATCCTGTAGTAGATATGGTTTACAACTACTATTACTTTACAGCAAAGAACCCAGGGGAGGAAGGTGCTCTGGACCGGCTCGGAGATACGATATTCAGCTCCCAGGATGTCAATAAGGCAAAAAGCATCTATGAATCACATCAAAAGGTTATGAATAACCTGCTTGGCGGTTTTCCTGATGACCCTGCGCTTAAGGAGGCATATCGCATCAGTTCCCCGACTTATCTCATCAATTCAAGCAGTCCCCCCGTGTTACTGATCCAGGGTGCACATGACAGCATGACTCCTATCGAACCTACACGGGAGATGTTTAATAAATATGAAGAAATGCATTTGTCCGCAGCTATTCTTGAACTGCCCGACACCGACCATGCATTCGATGTGGTCTTTCCGGAAGGCTCCGTTATTAAGCAGAAGGTTACCGAAAGTATTCTGAGCTGGCTGAAAGCCTTGAAATAAACCATATCCAGGAACGAACAGAGGCCGCCCGTAGAGCGGCTTCTTCATTGTTTGGGGAACGGCATTTCCCCCAGCTATTTATGGTGATTTTTTCTATATAGCATTCTGTAAAGATACCATAGGGCTCATAACAGATCACCTTTGGATCAGATAAGTATTCATACAAGTCCTTCTGCTCAGATCGGCATTCACAACTGCACCGCATCCTCCATTGAATGATCCTGCCACCCTTTACAAACGTCAATCCATCCCAGGCTTTTCGAGTACTTTTCAAGCTCGTCCGGCGTCAGCTCGATCGCACTGTTGCTGCTGCCGCATGCCGGAAAGACTGTGGTGAACCTTTTTAATGAAACGTCCAAATATACTCTGACATGATCATTTACTCCGAATGGGCATACCCCGCCGATTGCATAGCCGGTATATTCTATGACTTCATCCGGCGTCAGCATTTTTGCTTTTGTATTGAAAAAACCCTTGAATTTCGAATTGTCTATTTTTGCGTCGCCTGCGGCCACAATCAATACGCAGCCGTCTTCAACCTTGAAGGACAGCGTTTTTGCAATTCGTGCCGGTTCGCATTGCAGCGCCTGTGCAGCAAGCTCAACAGTTGCACTTGAGACGTCAAATTCCCTGATCCTTTCGTCCATGTTCCATTGCTTCAGATATTCCCTGACTTTTTCGATTGACATTTCCCTGTCTCCTTTTGTATCTTTTGATCTTTTCAATATACTGTGTGTTGCACATCATCACTGCAGCAGCCATTGCTTTGCATCCTCCGGGTCAGCGAAAAATGTTACTTGCCCCGCAATATCCAGCTGATCAGCCTTCATCCTTTTTATTATTTTGCGCTTGTCGAATTGGGAACAGCCAACCAAACAAAGCTTTAAAATTTTTGAACTGATATTTTTTATATGTAATACCAGATAGTCTATCACCTCAGCATCAAGTGTTGATTCATATAAGTCTACCCATATTCTGCGATTTTTTTGGCCTGCTGATTTCAATATGAATTCTTCCTCGGCTTTTATAACGGCGAATAATTTCTCCTTATGATTAAAATAGCTCCCATATTTTAAAGGATGCAATTCACCGCCCATATAATAGTATGGGCAAAGACTTCCGCTCGGTGATTTATTCATATTGTTGCCTCCTCCCACATCCATATCAAGCCTCTTTCTTCAGATACAACCGGGCTTTTCGCGGCTTCTTTCATAAATTCATATGCATAACTTCCCTGACCTCTTCGAGTGTTTTCACAGCTTCCTCCCTTGCCGCTTCAATCCCGGAGCGCAGAACGTCGCGAACAAAATCCATATTCTGTTCCAGTTCCTTCCTTCGAGCTCTTAAAGGCCGGAGATATTCATTTAACGCCTCGGTAAGAACCTTCTTCAGCTGGCCGGAGCCGGCATCGCCGATTTCCTCTGCTATCTCTTCGGGTTTTCCGCCTGTTGACATGGCAATCAGGAGCAGCAAATTGGATACCTCAGGCCGGTTTTGAGGGTCAAATGTGATTTTTCTCTCCGAATCTGTCTTGGCTTTTTTTATCAATCTCGCCGTTTCATCTTCATCGGCACTCAGCATAATCGCGTTGTTTCTGCTCTTACTCATCTTCTGCGCACCATCCAGCCCAAGAATAACCGGTGCCTCGCTTAAAAGCGGCTGTGGTTCCGGAAAAACCGGCTTCCCGCCTGCAAACCGATCATTGAACTGTCTTGCTATGGTCCTGGTCAGCTCAAGATGAGGCAATTGATCCTTTCCGACCGGTACCACTGAAGCTTTACAAAAGAGAATGTCCGCAGCCTGATGAACCGGGTATGTGTACATGCCTGCATTGATACGGTTCTGCCCGGAAGCAGCGATTTCTTCTTTTACCGTAGGATTCCGGTCCAGTTCGGCATTAGTAACAAGCGTCAGAAAGGGCAGGAGCAGTTGATTCAGCTCCGGCACATGACTATGGGGAAAAACAAACGTCTTTCCGTCGGTTGGATCGATCCCCGCCGCCATATAATCAAGCGTTAGCTGTATGACATTTTCCGATATACTCTCAAAAGTGTCCCTATCCGTCAACACTTGATAATCCGCAATAACGATGAACGTCGGGACGCCGAGCCTGTGGAGCTTCACTCTGTTCTGCAGAGAACCGAACAGGTGGCCGATATGCAATCTTCCTGTGGGTCTGTCTCCTGTGAGTACCTTGTATTTCTCCGGATGGTTCTGTAGGTCTTGTTCGAGCTTCCTGCTTCTTTCCAGAGCAGCCTCAAATGTATCGTAATCCATTTGTTCCTTCATTGTCATTTCGCTTCTTCATCCTTTCCAGTTATCTCTCCGACGTCGTCTATTCGTACTAAGACTATTGCGCCTGGCATCGCGGCAACCACACCGCCCGGGAGCCGCTATGACAATAGTTTTATTCAAAACCCGAATGTTTTTATTCACCCATTATATGCCACATACAATGCACTAAAGAAAAAGCTAAATGATTTGACCTTTTTGCGCTAGTAATATGAAGGACAACGGATAGCCTTTGTTATCGTATACATCTGTAATTCCTATGTCATAGTCATATTCCTTCAGTTTTTTTATTCCAATTCCAACTGCTATCAATGAATTAATAACATCAGATAAAGTATGTGTAAAGCTCGTAAAGGTTTTTGATTCATATTCCGGGGTCATATACCCCATGCCGCTGTTTTCAATCCAAGGCTCTTTTCTAAAATAGGAATATGTAATTTTGTTTAAATTTGCTTTGTCAAAACACTCCTCATTCGGCAGCGGGAGCATATTGACGAATGGATGAAAGTCATGAATCAGCAGCAGTCCATTTGACTTCAAGCATTTTGATACAATTTTAAATAATAAGGTTAAATCTTCAAACCAGGTGATCGCCCCAATTGTAAAGAAAATAAAGTCAAACTTATCATAGTAGCTTTCATCAATATCGATAATGTTGGTAGCCACAAAATCGCAATTCGCTATGTTTGCTTTTCTTGCCGTTTCCCTTGCCTGCTCGATTATATTTTCTGCTATGTCAAAACCGACTCCATAGCTTGGGTTTAGCTGCATGATGGACAATAATTCGCGGCCATTGTTGCAGCAGAATTGTGCAATGGTCTTCCCCTTTAAATCAGCTCTTTCAAGCTCATGAATGACATCAGCGTTGATAAAGGGGAGTTTCTCGTTAAGCAAGCTTTTATAATTGTCATCTCCCCAATCAGGCCGTCTGCGTTCAAACGCTTCTTCCCAGGCGGCCTTGTTATTTTTCATATAGTCCATATTTATTCCTCCTGTTGATATCTAAAGCGATCATTTTTTATCTCTATTAAGTATTTTTTCAATCAAATTTGTTTTTGCTCTTTTACAATAAGGCAATGGCAAGCTTTTTGAATGATTATGGTATTCTATACATTCATTACACTTACCATACCTTTCGCATTTTTTCTTTTTACAATTACATATTTCAGTTCCATTTTCAAGCATTTGCTTACACCAGCTTTCAGTCGTCTAATACAAATTCCTCCGTCCATGGCTTACCCTTCCACACGTACCCGTCTGAGCGGTAGTATTTTCTTACGACGGTACCATCTGTTTTTGTATAGTCTATCACAAAAACCTGCCCTTTTTCTACCAGCATCGGGTAATTGTCGTAAGGCAGTACATCGCCGGTTTTCGATCGATCTCTGAAATCGTCATAGGCATTTTCCAAACGCCAGAACTCCCTGCTCGTATAATCTCTGGAGAATGATTTCATATCCTGTTTCCCATAGTACAAAGCCTTATAATCCTTTTCATCAACCTTGATTGTGTCTGTTCTGACAGGGTCTATCAATTTCCTTATATCTTCCGAATGGACGGCATCGCCATATTGCTTTTTAAGCTGCTTCGCCATACACGGCACAGTGTTCGTTATGTCCATTGCATCAAGCCCCGTGTGGGCTGCACCATAAATCCCCATAGTGTTTTCATTGCTCAGTTTGTCAAATTCGCGGATAAAGTTCTCCGACATCTTGTTTTCCCGGTACACGGTATCATTGTGTTTATAGTAATACTTGCCCTGCTCGATTGCTTCCTTTGTCAGACGATATTGTTCAGAGTCCTTCAGGTTATTCTTTATAAGATATGCTAAAAATCGATCACCGGTATTATAATACTGGTGCCCTACATCTGTGCCATGGAAAATGGTTTCGGGGCACTGGCTTTTTATCTTCTTATAAAATTCTTTAGTATCGGGACTATGTGCGGCGGTGCCAGACCAATCATCATAAATTGCATCAAGAATTTCGTCACTATCCGACTTCATCCATAGGTTCAAATACTCCCCGGTATAGTACGGCATTTCAATAAATAAATGCCTCATGCTTTTGTTGTGATAGTAGTCGTTCCACAATTCGAGTTCCTTATCCAATATTTTTTCCACACTGTGCTGTTCTCCATAGAGGTAAATCTGCCCGCGCGGCTGCTCTGGGGGCGCGGTTAGGTCACCCTGTGCTGCAATGTTCGAACAAGCTGGCAACAACAACAGCATAATCAACATTACAGCACACGCAAGCATACCTGCCCTTTTCATCAACAATCACCTCGTATATAAATTTACCATACTATCTACTTTATGGCAATTATACAGGTCGATAGTTTTCTACCTGTGGCGGAGTGTGGGAAGTTCGATAGGTAATCCTATCATTTATATGTGGTTTGCTGCAGCTTCTCTATGGATATGCTTTTGGGGAGAATTATTACACGTCTACACGTTTTTCATCAGCTCAATCTGTAGCTCGCGCTCTTCTCTGACTTTGTCCAGATCTTTCGGATACATAAGGTTGATAATCACTACTGCGAATTCCGAAGCGACCAATGCATGCCATCTGACATGAGGTGTTGCTGCAACTTGCCCCATCGCTCTTAATGCTTTTGCTTTTATCAGGTTCCTTTCTTCACGGGCAAGACTGTTAATCTTGCCCGCAACTCGAAGCGCATCCTGGAATTTAACTCCTCTATCCTGCCATTTTTTATTGATGGCAAGACACTCTTCTATTAATGCGGAACGCTCAATTCCGGTGACATTCAAAATATGCTCAGCAAGTAAAAGCGCATATTTGGACATTTCCATATGCGTTTTATACTCGCTGATCGTAATCAATCTGTTTTTGAGTTCGGGAATGTCGTCTATTTTTCGAATCAATCCCGAATGAACATATTCCATAAAAGCAAAGCCGTCTTTTATTATTTTACCCATATATATCCCCGGAAATTTTTGCAACCGCACTGGTACGTATTACCGCATTGACTACAAAGTAATCCAATACCGCTGAACAATTTTTCCGTCTTCCAAAACTTCATTTTCTAAAATTGCACCATTTCCAAGCATTGTTTTAGCTGAAGCTATATTATCTTTATCACATGTTATCAGCACCTTATCCAATCCTTTTTCCTTACAGATGCTTAATGCTAATCTCAGCATTTCAGTTGCATATCCTTTTTTCCGCTCAGATGGCCTTATGCCATATCCAATATGTCCACCATAATTTAAAAGATAGTCATTTAGAGAATATCTTATATTGATTGCTCCCAGAATTCTTTGCTCTCCCTTTTTCACAAGAAAAAAAGTATCCGCTTGAACACATCTGTTTAAATTAATTCCTTCTGATATATCTCTTGTGATTTTTAAGTATTCCTCATAATTATCTTTGTTGGCCTTCAAATAGTATGGTGTCATTTCCTCCCCGGCGTCTTCAATTTCTTTGATGATGCTAAACCACTCATTTTCATATTTCTCAGATGGAAAAACTAATTCCAAGTTCATCTTATAACCCCTTTTCAGCTGCTGAATGTTTGATGTCAAAGCGACATCAGAACCACTGTTGATGTTCTTACAATCACCCTCAAATATATCATAGATATATTCTTCATGTATCTAAAAAATCCTTTTAATGCAAAACGTACTTTATATTTGACAGATCATTGTCAGCATTGGTCGCAATTCTTCGGAATACCTTCTCATTCCTGCGCAGTGGCTTATCTCCTCTGGTATACCCCCATATACACCATGATCGATTTATAACCCCAATAAGACTTCAATAATCTCCGCTGAATCTCTGACACACTTTAAGCAAACTGTAGAAAATAATCCTCTTTCCTTTGCGGTTGGTAGGTCACACCCTAAAATTTCATAACAATTGATTGATTTGTTTCTATCCATAAATTTCTGACAGAAGTTTTCAATCGCTTCATACGTTTCCTCGTGAGATTTGCTGTCATCTGCCCGGACTTTCCCATATTTCAATCCAATTAGCATTACCG
>JAEZMC010000011.1 GCA_023435805.1 Bacillota bacterium
AATGAAGGAGGCGTCGATAAAAACGTCAATGATAAAATCACCTTTTATACCTCGAAGACGGTTGAACTGACACAAGGCCGCCCGTTCACGACCACCGGAACGAAAGTGGTTGAAATACGGTATGAAGGTATGAAATTCGCGGAATACAACATCGTCGTAATAGAAAATTAATCGTAAAACCATGTTTCATGTCGGAAAAACCATGTTTCATACAGTGGACGGTTTTAGGGTGGATTTTTTGATAGATTGAACTCAAGGGATCTGCCCTATACAACCTAACAGAAAATGGAGGATTTAAATGAAAAAATTATTGGCACTTATGATGGCACTTGGTATGACACTGAGCTTTGCAGCCTGCGGAGGAAGCAAGGTTGATCCCGAGGCGTCTTCGTCAACATCCGCACAAGTCATGGAAGCGGAATTTACGGCAGAGCAGCAAGCCCTTGCACAAGAATTTATCAGCATGGCGGAAGAATTTGATGCAATCGCTGACAAGGTAAATGCAAGCCCTGAGCTTTTGGACGAAGAAGAGCTTGTCAACGCCATGAATGAGCTAGCCGATGAAATTATCAAGGCGGACGAATACTTTGCCAATCCCGAAACGCTCACGCCTGAGGTTATGGGCGGTCTGAAGGTAGCCATTGAGGTAGGCCGCACATTTATCGCTGAAGCGGGTGCTGCTCTAGACGAAATCGAAGACGCCAAAGCTGCTTTAGAAACAGCTTCAGTTGTTGTTCCTGTAGAGATTTTCAACAGTACAGGTGTTGATATTCATGCGCTTGCCCTTTCGCCTGCCAACAACAACGAGTGGGGAGAAAACCTGATCACCGAGGTTATCAAGAATGGAGAAAAGGTACAAGGAGAGCTTGCTTTTACCGAGGATACGCTTGTTTGGGACATTTTGGTGCAGGATGACAGCGGAAAACAACTAACCTTTATGGGCGTTGACTTTTCGGATGCCAGTACAGATGGGGCAAAGTTATACCTTGAGGCAACAGAGGGCGGAGAGTATTTCGCCTCTGTTAACTAACAGTATGGCTATTGAAACAAACAGAACCTGCTGATGGAATTGCAGTGCTGTTAAATAAAATAAACAAGGAGGATTTTATTATGCTACCAACCTTCGTCGCAATCATCGCAATTGTTGCGGTAATTGTTCTATGGGCAATCTCTACGCAGCGCAAACTGGTGGTGCTTGATGAAAATATCAGCAATGCCATGAGTCAGATCGGGGTGCAGCTATCAAGCCGCTTTGATGCTCTGACAGCTCTTTTGGATCTGACAAAAGGCTATGCCAGGCACGAAAGTGAAACGCTGATCGAGACCATCAAATCAAGAAGAAGCGTGATTACGGCAAAATCCACGCCGAATGATGTGCTGCGTCAGGAAGGGGTTATTTCCGAAGCCCTGGGCAGGATTGCCATGGTAACGGAGCAATACCCTGAATTGAAGGCAAACCAAACATATATCAAAACCATGGATGCGGTGCAAACCTATGAAAACATGGTGCGCACCAGCCGCCTGATTTACAACGACAGCGTGACCAAGCTGAACCGTGAAATCCGCATATTCCCGGTTTCCATGATTGCTGGTATGTTGGGCTTCCAGCAAAGAGACTATCTGGAGGAGCAGGCGGCCAAGGCGGATATGCCAAGCATGAAATGAGGTGCTCAATGCGAAAAATAGTGAGATGCCTTATCCTATGCTTTGTCCTGCTATTTGCCCTACCTCTCCCTGCCTTTGCAGCGAATCAGGTGAATACCATTGATATTCAGGCTGTCATTTATGAGGACGGCTCCATGCACATCACGCAGAGCTGGGAAGGGCGCTTTGAAGAAGGAACAGAAAGCTACATTCCCATGAATGCGCCCGATTACCTGTCCATCAGCGAGCTTACAGTCACCGACCAAAACGGCAGCTATGATACCGTACCCGATTGGAACATTGACTGGAGCTTTGAGGAAAAGGCAAGGAAATGCGGCATCCATGATACGGACATCGGTTATGAAATCTGCTTCGGCATCAGCCGGTACGGGCAAAACCGCTATACCATTGCCTACAAGCTGGATAACGCGGTAGGCGGTTACAGCGACAGGGACGGCGTAAATTTCCGATTCGTAAACGATGGAATGAATACAACCCCTACCGACGTGACGCTTCAAATCCGAATTGCGGACGGCACCCCCATCACCGATGAAATAGCTGATGTATGGGGCTTTGGTTTCGCGGGCGAGGTGGGGGTTGAGAACGGAAGTATTGTTGCCCGCACAGATACCCCGATTGAGGCTGAAAACCATGTGACGGTACTGTTTTCGCTGGATAAGGGGTTGTTATCTCCCTCGCGGCAGGAACCGGGGAGCTTTGAAGAAGTGCGGGAAACAGCCTTTTCTGGCAGCGATTACGATGATGCTGGCTCCACCGGAGAGGAAGTATCTACATTCACAGCGCTTATCATGACACTGCTTTCTATCGGACTTCCCATCTGGCTGATTATTTGGATTAACAGGGTGAAAAAGAAAAACGCAGAGAAAAAATGGCAAAAGTTCTCCGAGCGCTTTGGGTATTTCAGGGAGATTCCCAACGAGGGCAATTTGAGTGCCACCTATGCGCTGGGGAGAATGTTTGATGTGTGTGAGGATGGTGCGATTCTCGCCACAGGGATGCTGCGGCTGATCCAGCTGGGCTGTCTGTCCCCTGTGGAAACCCAGGAAACCGGTTTTATGGGCAAGACAAATGAAACGATCAGCCTGCGGCTCATGGGCAGCCATCATGACAAAATGAATGAGTATGATGAATACCTTTATACGGTATTGGAGGGTGCGGCCGGTTCGGACGCCACCTTGCAGGCAAAGGAACTGGAAAACTTTGCGAATCGAAATGATACGCTGCTTCGTGCCTATATTCAAAAGCACGACAGTGCAGGCAGGGACTGGTTAAATCAAAAGCACTGCATGAAACGGTGGAATGCTCCTGCCAAACTAACCGATCTGACACCAATCGGTGAAAAGGAACTGGGCGAGCTGATGGGATTAAAGCGGTATCTGATGGATTTTTCACTGGTTGCAGAGCGGGGCATCAAGGAAATGCCGATTTGGCGAGAGCTGTTGACCTATGCCATGCTTTTTGGCATAGCCGATCAGGTAGCTGAGCAAATGAAAGAGCTATATCCGGCGCTTTCTTCCGAACTGGCCGATTACAGCCAAAGTGTGGCTACTGCCCACTCCTATCACTATTTGCTATACAACAATATGAAAAAAGCCGAAGAACAGCGGGAACAGGAAAAGCGCAGCGGCGGAGGCGGCGGATTTGCTTCCTTTGGCGGTGGAGGCGGTTCCATCGGCGGCGGTTCAGGCGGTGGGACGAGATAATGATTGATAACATAAGGAGGAATTGATTGTGGGCTTATTTTCTAAAAAACCCCCGTGCCCCATCTGCGGTGGCAAGATTTCGTGGTTTCTGCCTTCGAAAATCGAGGGCGAATACATTTGTGACACCTGCAACGGCAAGATTGATATGGATGCCGGCAAGGCAAGCCATCTGACGATGCAGGGCTTTAGGGAATATTTGGCGTTTTACGATCAAAACCAGCTGCTGAGAGGCCAGTTTGTTATTACTGAAAAGATAGACTTTGGCCTTTGGGATACAAAAATCATCTTTGATTATCAGAACAAGCTGTTTTGTATGAGCAAAAACCCGGACAAAACCGTGTTTGAGGGCAAACAGTTGAAATCCTTTACCATCAAAGAGGACAACGCGCCCCTGTTCGAGGGTTCGGCGGCTGGCATTAAGCGCTATGCCAGCACCGTGCCGGAGCGCGTCATGGCGCTTGCGCCGCAAATCACCCAGTTTATGATGAACAGGCAGATGGCTCGCACTCTTGATAAGCTGGACGACGGCAAGGCAAACGGGTCGGCACCGATGCAGTATTTTGATGTGCCGGAGCCGTTTCAGGCGTTTAATGTGGAGCTGCATTTCGACCATCCCTACTGGACGGTGATCAAATGCGACATGGAGGGTCCACGATTCTCCAACGACCACCCCGATGTGAACGACTACATCCGCTCGTACCAGAGCAGCATTGAGCAAATTGAAAAGCTGGTGGCTGCATTTAGGACAGTGGCCTTTCCAGGTGTACCGGAGCAGTCCATCGGTCCTGGTACGGCGGGAGTACAGGCGGGATATACAACCATGACACCTCCTGCCGACGCCATAGAGGAAATTAGGAAATACAAGGCGCTTATGGAAGACGGCATCATTTCTCAGCAGGAGTTTGACGCAAAGAAAAAGCAGCTGCTTGGAATTTGAAGAAAGATGTTATACCCATATGAAAAGGAGGGGACAGCGTGATTTACGCCTGCGAAGACTGCGGCTTCCTATTCTGCCGGGCAGGAGAGGTAAATGAATGCCCCTCCTGTGAGAAAAATCATGTTCGCTCTGCCACCGGAGAGGAAACAGGGAGGCTGCAGACACTTTTGGAGCGGGGAAAACCAGTTTTACGAGTGGAGGAGGAACAGCCCATATGAAAATGTGATATAACAAGGGCTTTGAGCACGGATGTAAAAATATGGTATAGACGTGGAAGATATGTTTCACGTCTTTTATTTTATAAGATATTAATGTGCTTACGATCTTACCCAGTTTATATTTATATGTAAGCATCAAACACTGCCAGACCTATCATTTTTGTACTGTCAGGCTTCTCTTGCCTAGCCATTCATCCGGCGCATTGTTCGTGTAATCTGACATACTGCTGTCGTTTGGAAAAACTGTAAATAAGAATTTTATTCTATCTATTTACAGATTGTTGATTCCAAATATAAACATTGGTACAATTATGTAAAATGCAGTTTGATGAGAGGTGCCTTATGGGAAGAAGTACAAAAATACTACCGATAGTTTTAATTGCTTCAATTCTTATAGCTTGTTTCCCAAGCAGCATATTTGCGGCTGTATTAAGAATTGATGCAATTAAGGATTTAAACCCGTCTGTATATGTCAATCAAAGCTACACATTGCCTACTACGGTTGATGCCATAATGAGTGATAAGACCATTCAGAAGGTTGCAGTCACATGGAGCCCCAAAACCGTCGTAACGTTAAAAACAGGAACCTTTGTTTATAAAGGGACTGTCAAGGGCTACACCAATAAGGTTCTGCTGACGCTGAAGGTCATGCAAAAGCCTGATGTTGAAATTCTTCGGGCAATTTCATATGGACTCGTACCGCAGGAGCTGCAGAAAGATTATGACAAAAGCGTTACCTATGCTGAATTTTGTGGCATGCTGTCCAACCTCATTCAGAAAGCGACCCCGGAAAAGCTCCCCGAGTGGAAAAAAGCTGCAAGCAAGGCACTTGCCTCAAATAAGGTCATGCGGCGTGACGATGCGGCAGTGGCACTCCTGTATGCCTCCAAAGCCATGGGCAAACTGTATACCAACGTCACTACATACCCTGAAATAAAAAAGATTCAAGACAACAAGAATTCCTGGAATTTCAGGGACGACTTTGCCCTGTGGCCGGCATGGCAGAAGAATTACCGAATGCGTACGACCATTCCGGGAACTGCCGACAGCTATGAAAACGGCAGTTGGGGCTCTGCCATGAGCACTGCATTCTGGTTCGTACTCATGCGACTGTCACAGGTCAACGAAAAGCCTTTGCTGGACTGGGATAAAAACTACAATATGCGATTTTATGATAACCTGACCCGGAGCGAAGCAATTGCTGCCGTACTACGGCTGGGGGAGTCAGAGGCAAACTTGCTGGATAAAAACCAATATCTATCTGTTTATGACGTCGGTGCCTATGACAAAACCATTATCGCCGACGCGCTCCTAAACCAGCCCTCCGATTTGCCTGAACCCTCCCAATCGGCGCTTCCCGCCAGTTGGAAGGGAGCGGGCCTCTCTGCTCGCAAGGATGGCAGGCATTTCTACAAAGAATTTCAGGAGTCGGACATAGCTTTTCTGGCCGAAAATGGGTTCAATTTCACCAGGGTCTTTTTTGGTTTTTCGACCCTTCGGTATCCGGATTTCCCGGCAGATGAAAAGCTGATCAATAAGACCGAGTTGGAAGATATGGACAAGCTTATTGCTTGGGGCATCCGCTACGGGGTACACATCCAGCTCTCAATGTGCGGCATCCCCAACGGTAAGGAGAGCTTTGATGTCGATGATAGGGAGTGGGAGATGATCCGTGCGTACTGGGAGGCCTTAGCCAAGCGGTATGCCGCCATCCCCTCCCGCTACCTGAGCTTCGACCTGGTCAATGAGATTTTTCCCCGGGAGGAGAGTAATTTTGATCGCGCGGTGGCCTGGATGGCGCGCATCAATGCCGATATCCACACCGCCAGTCCCCAGCGTGTAACGCTGGTTTCACATCCCGGCAACCCCAACATGGAGTGGGCAGAAGCTATGGCAAAGGCCGGCATAGCCATTGGCTGCCACCCCTATATGCCGACCTATATGGCCGATGGCAATGACCAGACTCTTTACCAGACTGCCGAAGTATATTGGCCTTATCCTTACTTCCCTTCGGTGCTGCAACCTGGTGAGAGCCTGACCATCTCCGGCGACATCGGCGGGAACGCCCTGCTGATGGACTTTTGGGTCTATCAGCCCTTTACTGTTACATTTGACAACGGACAAAAACAAACCATCCAGGTACAGGGAGATTACAAAGACGACATGTCCTTCGGCTGGCGATTCAAGAAGCCCCTTTCTGTCTCTATTCCATCAGGAGTGAAGCGCCTGACCATCCATGTGACGCAAAACTCCTTCACCTTGAATGAACTGGGTCTTACAGACAAAGCCGGGCAAGTACGCTGGATCGTGCCGCACGATTTTTTTGAAGGCTCAGCCGTGGGCGGCACCGATTTGAATTGGAACGCCGCCAAGGGCTGGGGCAGTGAAAAGGCTTGCACGGCTGACTATATCTTTACCCAGAAGATTCAGCCATTGCTGAGCCTGGCGAAGGAATACAACGTGGGCATGATGTGCAATGAGTTCGGCATCTTTGCTTGCAACATGAATGGCTGGAAAGTAGCGACGATAGTCGCCTATACCAATGATATGCTGAAGATTTTCGAGAAGCACAATATTCCCTGGAGCCTGTGCGAGGCAGAGGGCTTTCCTTACCGTTTCCTGACTATGCCGGTCAAAACGTACATAACCTACGAGTGGAAGGGTGCGACACTCAAGCAGCATACTTACACGTTCCCAGATGGGCACTCAAGGCAGTTGTATGTCTGCGAAGAGCTACTAAACGTGTTTCGCAGGCATCTTCCCAAGTGACACGAAAAGAAATACCAGAGAAGAGATGTATCCTATATCAATCAAAATTTGGTGAATATAGTAGCATTAGCATCTCATATCAAACTATTGTTTGAAGTAATTTCTAAAGAATATAGTGCCAGACACTGAACAAAAGAATTTATCTGTTTCTTCACGATACTAAGTTCTAAAGTTCTGTGTTTGGCACCTTGGTTTTGTAGGTGGAATGAGCCCTTTAGACTACAGTAGAAGTCCGGGGTTGACCGTTTAGAGGTCCAGGCTGCCTGTACAAATTTGAGATGGGACAACTCCAGCTGCTGGCTTCTGCTTATTTGGACATCACCGAAAAATTGCTCTTATGGTCAGCGGCAAAAACGGCAGTGAACCCTATACGGGAAACGACCTTGAGTCAGGTGTATTCACTGTAACCGTATCTGAAACGGATAAATATGATATACGAATCACCGGTAAAGATGCAACCGGAAAGGTTACGGTCAAAAATGTGGAAGGCAGTGCTAAATAGATGGCTGGTGTTTAAAAGAGCGGTACACGCATCACCGGGTATTGTACGGTAAACGCTACTGCGCGAAAGGATGAAAGGAATGAAGCTATACGAGTATAAATGTGTCGGTAATTGGGGTCTGGGAGAGACCACTTCCAGACAGCTAAATGAATACGGCAGGGCTGGCTGGGAACTTGTAGCAGTTGTTTGGAGCTGGCATTATTTTAAGAGGGTTATAACATAAGGGAAGCAGTAATATCCTGCCCAGTGCTGCAATGCAAATTGATCTGAAGTAAGCGCCAGGCCTATACACCTGCGTGGATATCCCGATCTAATAATTGCCTCATTTTTAAAGAAGAATCGGTCTCTGACAGCGGCACATGGATAAACAATCTGAGTCCTGAATTATCAGGCACATCAAAGCAACTGCTTTCAAATTCCAACGTCCCCGCAACAGGATGATTAAACTGCTTATAGACTCCGGAATCGTCGTAAATGTCATGAAGCGGCCACCACTCATTAAATTCAGGACTATTTGCCTTCAATTCTTCGATTAGTTGAACAAACCATGTATCTTCAATATATTTCCCACATGAGGACCGAAATCTGCCCAGCGTGCTCTTGGCATGAAGCTCCCAGTTAACATATAACCGTCTGTAATAGTTGTCCATAAACATGCCCCAGACGATATTTCTCTGGAGACCGTACATTTTTTCCAGATCGCCAAGGATCAGAACCGCAGCCCTGTTCCAGCCAATAACATTCCACCGCTGGTCTGCTATTATTGACGGGCAGAGCTCCAAGCTGTCAAGAACATGCTGAAGCAGGGGGCTGATGGATGTTTGATTTCCTGTTATATCTGCCGGGACTGGCTGGTTTGCCAGATGATAGAGATGCATTCGCTCCTGCTTATCGAGCATCAGAACTCTGGAAAGGCTCTCAATGACCGGTGTCGAAACATGAATGGCTCGACCCTGCTCAAGCCACGAATACCAGGTCAGACCAACACCGGCTAATTGTGCAATCTCCTCTCTTCTAAGACCCGGAGTCCGTCGGCGCGTTACCGAGGAAAGCCCCAACTGCATCGGTGAGATTCTTGCTCTGCGTGTTTTAAGAAAATCGGCCAGCTCCAGATATCGAAATTCTTCACTATTCATACAGACCATCCTTACCTGTTACTATTTATACCAGTATAATTTAACTCCGAGTCAAAGGGGACGGTTCTCGACTGACTCACGAAATAAGATTGAGTCATAACTGAACCGTCCCCTATGACTCTGACTCCCCTATGACTCACCTTATGACTCAAAGATGAAGGCTGGGAAGGCGGCCTGATTTTTCGTATGTTCATAGATGACATAAGGTATTGGGTGGGATAGAATAAAGGTGAGAGAGGAGGTTGTCCAATGGCAAAAAACGATAATATGCTGGCAATTTTATGGATGCTTCATTCCGGATCAAAAATAACAGCGAAACAAATTGCGGAAAAATTAGAGATAAATATTCGAACCGTTTATCGTTATATTGATTCGCTCTGCGCAAGCGGAGTACCAATTATATCGGATACAGGACAGAACGGTGGATATAGCTTACTGAACAATTTTATCCA
>JAEZMC010000132.1 GCA_023435805.1 Bacillota bacterium
AACGCAAATGCCTGTGTAGGCGAACAGGGCTACCGGGACGCATTGGAAATCGCAACCATTACCGCGGAGCTTCTGGAGTGCAATCCCCAGGACATCCTGGTCGGATCCACCGGAGTGATCGGAAAGCCCCTTGATATGAACGTAATACGGCCGGGCCTGGATGCCCTGGTTTCAGGCATGGACCCGGACGGCGGCCATGATGCGCAGCAGGCGATTATGACCACCGACACCCTTCACAAGGAAGTTGCAGTAGAGCTTGACCTGCAGGATACCAGAGTCGTCATCGGCGGTATGGCGAAGGGTTCCGGCATGATCCATCCCAATATGGCAACCATGATCGGTATTATCACCACCGACGCCAACATTTCCAGAAAGCTCCTTGATAAAGCGCTCAAGGAAGTCGTAAAATCCACCTTCAACAGAGTGACAGTCGATGGCGATACCAGCGTCTGCGACATGGTTCTGATCCTTGCAAACGGCCTGGCGGACAACGCAGGCATTATTAATGAGGATGAAGACTACGATAAATTTAAAAACGGACTGGAATATGTGTGCACCTCCCTGTCCAGGCTGATTGCCAGGGACGGAGAAGGCGCGACAAAGCTTGTCGAAGTGGTGGTTGAAAGCGCCGGCAGCCCCGATGATGCGTATCGGGCGGCCTGTGCCATTGCCAAATCCCCTCTTGTAAAAACCGCATTGTTTGGTGAAGATGCCAACTGGGGACGTATTATCACTGCCGTCGGCTATTCCGGTGCGGAATTCGATCCCGCCTATACAGACATCTATATCGGCGATTTGCTGGTCTGCAAAAGCGGATGCGCGGTCAATTTTGATGAAAGCACCGCTAAGTCTCTGCTGCAGGGGAAGGAAATCAAACTGCTCGTCAAACTGAACAAAGGCGTACATGCAGACCGCGTATGGACCTGCGATTTTTCCTGCGACTACGTAAAGATCAACGCCAATTACAGAACGTAAATGGTACAGCGTTTGTTATATTTTACCGGCAAAAGGGTATAAATGATAAAAAACAGGGAGGGGTACATGTGAGTGCAAGGCAGCTTGTTGTTTTTACCATCAACGGAGAAGAATTCGGCATAGACATTGACCGCATCAACAGTATCGAGAAAATGCTGGATATTTTCAAGATACCGAATACACCGGAATACATTGAAGGTTTGGTTAATCTGAGGGGGAAGGTCCATACTGTATTCAACCTCAGAAAGCGCTTCAATCTGCCTTGTCCGGCATTTGACGAAAATACCAAGATCATTATGGCGAATATGTCGGCCTCTATAGTAGGTATTATAGTGGACGAGGTAAAGGAAATCGTCAAAATCGAGGAAGCTGATTTCGAGAGTACCCCAAAGGCGCTGTCAAATTTGAGTGAAAGGTTTCTTGGCGGTATTGCCAAAATCAGCGGAAGAGTCATCATGCTGCTGGATCTTGACAATGTCCTGGCCGTGGATGAATCCCATCAGCCGGTCCGGTAGGCATTTCCGGCTAAGTATCATACTCTTACACCTGCAATATGCAGAAACCGTATGTATAGAGGCTCGAAGTCCATCAACCGGTAGTAGTCCGTATCAAAAGTATGGGCGGCTACCAGGATGCTGTTCTTTTCCGATGGGCTTCCTGCCTTCACAATGACCGGCGTGTGGTCGAAGCTGCGGCTATCTGAAAATGATAGCTGCGCGAGGTCCCCCGGTTCTGCCTGCGAAGCGTCCACAAGCTCGGCAAATGGCCCCGCTTCAGTATTGTTTATCAGGAAATCGTACAAATAATTCACTCCTGTCCACGAGGCAGTCCGATTATAGGAATTCACATAGTACCAGCCGTATACGGAGGTATAATTCATTACTCCGCTTCCTGCAAAGACGCATTGAGATGCAAAATTGGTACAGTCTCCACCCATATTTTCAAAATCCAGATAGGCCGGATTTCTTGCATAGGCCCATTTGTGCGCATACTGCAACACCTTGTCCCTGTTATAGGGCTGGATTTTCCACTGTCTGCGGTAGCTAAAGGTATACATGGCATCGCACCCCAACGGTCTGGCATTTGAATGGGCGCCTGAGCCGCTGTTTCGCATGTCCGACAGCTTGGACGGCACCCTCCTCCTCCTATTCTATGCGGCTCCCTCCGGAAAATTAACCTTAACTTAACAATGGATTAATTTTCGCTTAAACATAAAGAAATATGATGGGTATATACATCGAAAAAAGATGGAAAATAAACCTGGAGGAGCTAATAGTGAAATGAATATAATTCGCAAAAAATCCGCGCTGATCATGTCGCTTGCAATATCTTCCGCCGTATTGCTGTCAGCCTGCGGGACATCGGCACAGGCACCCGGTGGAGGCACGGGGGGTCAAGGAACCGTATCCGGCATCATCACCGTATCCGGTTCGACCTCTGTTCAGCCGCTGGTACAGGATCTGGCTGATATTTTCAACGAAACCGAGCCGGGCGTCTCCATTGAAATACAGGGCGGCGGTTCCAGCCAGGGTATCAAGGACGTTAGCCAGGGCATTTCAGATATGGGCAATTCCTCAAGGGATCTCACCGATGAAGAAAAAAAGCTGGGTATTACGGAACACATCATCGCCTATGACGGCATAGCCGTGGTTACACACCCCTCCAATCCCGTTACGGACCTTACAATGGATCAAATTAAAGATATTTTCAAAGGCGAAATAAACAACTGGAAGGAAGTCGGCGGACCGGACAGGGAAATCCTTGTGGTAACGCGTGAAGAAGGCTCCGGGACACGGACCGCCTTTGAAGAAATGCTCAAGCTTCAGGTTAAGAAAAACGGATATACCGTGTCGCATATCATCAGCAATGCGCTGGTAGCGGACGGCAACGGTTCTATTAAAGCCAATATTGCGGCAAAGGATAATGCCATCGGATACACATCGTTGGGTTATGTGGACAACACAATGAAAAAGATCAGCATTGACGGCATTGAATGTATGGCAGAAAGCATTAAAAACAAAACATACCCTGTATCAAGGCAATTCCTCATTCTGACAAAAGGCGAAGTTCGTCCCGAAGTCAAAGCATTCCTCGATTTTATCCTGGGTGATGCAGGACAGGAAGTGGTAAGTAAAACGTATATAGCTATAAGATAATGCCGGATAGTATGGGAATCATAATCCGGCGAGCAAGCCCTCAAAGGTAAAATAATGGGCATTATAACCTTCCGGTAAAGAGAGGAATGCCATATGGACAGTAAAAAACGCAGAAAAATATTTGAAAAAAGTATTGAAACCATATTCCTCGCATGTGCGGGCATA
>JAEZMC010000139.1 GCA_023435805.1 Bacillota bacterium
TCAGATATGTGTGAAAATACCGTGCCGCGGATAAACAGGTTAAGTAATAAAACTTGAGGGGTGAATAAAACATGAAAAAGCCATGGAGCATGATGTTTATACTCGTACTGGCGCTGTCGTTTACCGGTTGCAGTCTGCTGAGCGGCGATACAGCCGGCGGTACGCAGCAAAGCGGTACGGCAGCGAAAAACACCGAAGCCACAGGTCAGTCAACTGCGCCGGAAAGCACTTCAACTGAAGGGACACAGCCTTCGGATAGCGGGACAAACGCAAAGACAGTGAAGGTCACGCTGTTTTTTGCAAATGAAGACAACAGCGCATTGAAGCAGGAGGAGAGAGAGGTACAGGTTGTGGACGGAGCGATTCTGAAAGCCTGTGTCGAGGCGCTGATCGACGGTCCTGCCGGGAAGGGGCTCAGGCAGACCGTACCGGAAGGAACAGTATTGAGGGGAATATCGATCAAAGATAAGGTAGCCACGGTGGACCTTTCGAAGGAATTTCTACGTACTGAAGGACTTTCAGAGGTCGTTGCCAGACTCTCGGTGGTCAATACATTGACTAAAATCAATGGAATCGAAAAAGTACGGCTGCATATTGAGTGGGAAGATATGATCGGTCCCAGCGGTATGCCACTTGGAGATATGGAACCTGCAAAGCTGGATGCCGAGGGTAAGCCGCTTGCCGGCCAAATGAAGACACAGTGAAAACGGTATAGTTCCTGATCGACGGCCCACTTTCAAAAAACCGTTTGAACGGGACGAAGCAAGCATTGGTAAAAATGGAATCAAACAACAAAAAGCCGGCCCTCGACAAAGCCGGCTTTTGCTATATTAAAAAGGAGGAAAACTTTTACTACTATGATACATATTATACTCTAATATGGGACTGAAGGAAATATTACTAATAAACGACTTTTATGCCGGGCAGTCATACTTTTTTATGCAACTTCAACAAATCAGCCCGACATGGACGGCAATATGATTACCGATGCCACAAGATATCCCAGCAACACCAGTACAGTGGGCATCACGACTGCCAGCAGCAGAAAATTGCGTGTCTTTTTCCTCCGCATCCTTTTGAAACGGCGTATTCTTTTGTTTCTCATAACAGCACACTCCTGTAATATAGTCCGGGCAGGCCCTTAATTCATTGTAGCATCTTACATATTTTGCCACAATTGCCCGGAAATATCTATTACCGCTGTTTGACCACATCCAGCATCAGCCCGTCATATTCTCCGATGATTTTTTTTACGGCAACCAGGTTATTTGTCAGATAGACGGTATCACCGCCGGCATCCTTTTCGGTTGCGGCTATCAGGTTCTTCTGGCGCAGTTCCTTAACCAGGTACGGGATATCACGAGCGTTTCCTCCAATATCCACGATTGAAAATTTGTCCATCCGGTACACATCCTTTCTTATTTCAGAGTTTTTTGCTTATTTAGTTTGCTTTTTCTCAACCCGAAGAAGGCAAGGCTTATACTCGACAGTATGACGGAAAGAGGGTCGACCGCCATCTGCATCGGTATAATTCCGAGCTGTTCGGGGTTGTCGTCAATCAGGTAGGTCCAGGTGGAGGAAGGGGCTTTCAGGCCTTCCTTTTCCGGGTTAATGCCATCTGCAGTTATATCCGCCCTGGCGAGCAGCGATACCGTTTCCTCCACAATCGTCTGCAGCAGTTTATCATAGGAAGAAATGGCAATTTTATTGAACTCGCTGATCGGTATTTTTCCGGCCATGTGAACCAGGTGAATGCTTTCACGCGTATAGGACAAAAAGTCCAGGTATTCTGTCCAGCAGTTGCTGATAAAGTACAGCAAAACCTGCCATTCCGCCTTCAGCAGAGCTCTCTCCCCAACAATGGGAAGCAGTGCTTCGTATTTTTCCGCAAGCTTGCTTCTGAAAAAGCCGGGCAGCACTCCAAAAAGTACTTCGCCGCGCCATTTGAAAATCATCTGCCTTTGCCGTTCCATCAGTATGTTGTACTTTTGCAGCGTTTTGCGTATCTGAAAATTCTGACCTTCAATGATCCTTTGCGCACGGGCTGTCTCATGGCGTATCACCTTACTGTCCAGCGGAAAGGGGCTGTTTTCGGGATACAATTGTGAAGGTATCAGTTCCTTCAACCGGTATTGTTTCATCAGATCGTCTTCCAGACAGATGAAAAAGCGGGTGGAGCCCGGATCTCCCTGGCGTCCTGCGCGTCCCCGGAGCTGATCGTCTATGCGCCTGCTTTCATGCCGGTTGGTACCGATGACATAGAGGCCGCCGAGCCCGACCACGCGCTCGCGCTCCTCCTCGTGCTCGCCGCCCAGCTTGATATCCGTGCCTCTGCCGGCCATATTGGTGGATACGGTCACGGCGCCCGGTCTTCCGGCGTTGGCAATGATCCCGGCCTCCTGCTCGTCGTTTTTTGCGTTCAGCACGGTGCAGGACACACCGATCTGTTCAAGCCTGGCAGACAGCAGCTCCGATTCCTGGACGCTTCTTGTCCCGATGAGTATGGGTCTGCCTGTTCGATGTACGGTTTCAATTTCTTTGACCAGCGCATCCAGTTTGGCTTCCGTATGTGTGAAAATGATATCTTCATGATCTATGCGGATACACTCCCTGTTGGTCGGTATCACAGCGACGCTCAAGCCGTAAAACTCCAGAAGCTCTTCCGAGGAGGACCTGGCCGTACCGGTCATTCCGGCTATCCTTGGATATTGGCGTATAAAGTTCTGCAGCGTTATGGATGCAATGATCTGGCCTTTTGTACCTGCATAAATGCCTTCCCTCGCCTCAATGGCCTCCTGCAGCCCGTACGGCCACTGACGGCTGTCCGCAACACGGCCTGTAAACTCATCCACCAGCTCGATTTTATCATTGCGTATGATGTAATCCACGTCCTTTTTCAGCAGTGCGCGGGCATGCAGCGCATTTCCGACATCTACAAGCAGCTGAAGATTTCTTTCATCATAAAGGTTTTTACAGCCGAATGTTTTCTCAATGCTGCCTACGCCTCGTTCCGTTAAAAAAACGTTCCTTTCATATTCATCCAGGCTGAAATCCCTTTCCGGTTCCAGCCCCGCTATGACTTCCGCCATTCGGGCAGGGTCGATCCCGTGGGCTTTTTCTTTTTTTCCTGCGATCACCAGCGGTATCCTGGCCTCGTCGATCAGGATGGAATCTGCCTCGTCTATTATGGCATAGTGGAATGGACGCTGAACCAGATCATGGGGAGCGGCGGCCAAAAAGCTGCGCAGATAGTCGAAGCCGGACTCCTTGGCTGTGAGGTAGGTTATGTCGGCTTCATATGCTTTTCTTCTCAGCTCTGCGGACAATCCTTCCTGCACAAACCCGGTACGAATGCCGAGAAACGCGTAGAGCGGTCCCATCCATCCGGCGTCCCTTTTTGCGAGGTAGTCATTGAAGGTCAGTACATGAACGCCTTTGCCGTATAGCGCGTTCAGGTAGGCGGGAAGGGTGGCTGCAAGTGTCTTGCCTTCACCGGTCTGCATTTCTGCCATCGCGCCGTAATGCATCGCTATTCCGGCCAATACCTGGACATCATAGGGCCTCATGCCGAGTGTTCTGACCGCGGCTTCGCGGGCAAGCGCAAAGGCCTGCACCAACAAAGCCTCGGCAGCAGTGCCGGTCGCCGCCTGCCGCCTCAGCTCCATCGACAGGTTTTGCAAAGCGGTGTCGTCCAGGTTCTCCAGCCGGACCTGGTTGATTTCCTTTAATAGCTTGCGGGCGGGTTCCAGGTTCAACTCCGTGGAACGAAGATCATGCTTTACCAAACTTTTTAATATACTGAATTTTTGTTTTTTCATTTCAAACCTCCCTGTATCTTGCCGTAAACGCAGTAATTGCTGCGTATTGCATTTGCCGACCTTCATTACGGAGCAGGTTTCCGGAATCAGCACATTGCATTCAAATACCGGATGACTGATATTTTCGTAGATGAACGGTCGTACAACATGGACAAAAACGCTTACAGTGAGGCGGGGGAATGCTCCTTGAGCTGATGGAACAGGATGAGAAGCATGCTGCTGAGAAGGAAAAGGATATCCAGTGAAAGGATCAATTGCCTTGAAACCAGTGAAAAGACACATACGGCCAATGACGCCGCAATAGCTGCAGTAACGGAAAACATGAAAAAAGCAACCTGGGCGGGTGAGCTTTCAATCATCCAGCCAAAGTCTGACAACATCTGTTCCAGCGTAGTCCCGATAAATTTTACCCTGCATGCCAGTGCTGCGAATGCGGCCGTCAGCAAAAGTACCGGCAGCAGGGTCAGTACGAACTGCAGCATACAACCAGCCCTTGCTTCAGGTATCACAGTTCTTTACATCGTTTTGCGCATGAAAAAACTGTGTACGAAAACAATATTAGCATGAACATTCCGGTTATGCAATATGCTGGAAGATATTTTGGCCGTACGTTTACTGCAAATAAGGCTCGATCCGGTCCGGAACGGGTATGAATTCGAGGTATTCGTTCTGCTTGGAGCCATCCACATATGCAATCTGGCGCGTTTTTACGGAATCCAGTATTCTGAAAACGGTTTTGACATCTCCATACTCGACTTCAGGAGTAACGACGATGCTCTCTGTGCCGTTCAAGGCATTGTAGAAATTCAGCAGCTCATTGTAATACCCTCTTTCGGGAGTAAAGCTTACTGTTTCGGACTTTCCGTCATAATAGGTGATGCTGATTACGCCGGAGGTTTTATCCTCCAGGTAAATCTGGCCTTTTGAGCCGAATATCCTCAAACCCACCAGAGGCTTTTGCGTTTCCATTCCTGACGAGAAATAGGTGTACTGGCCAATGACACCGTTTTTAAAAAGGATGTTGCTGTTCACGGACATATAGGGGCTGAAATCCTGCTTCTGAGGCCTGCCGAAAGCCTGAACGCAATCGATGTCCCCGAATATATGCCTGACGGCGGCGAGATCATGCAGGGCTGCATCAAGAAAGGAGCCACCGGGGAATCTGGGATGCTGCCTCCATTCCGTGCCGGCATAGGTATCGTTGCTCATATCGCAGGGAAAGCAGGCAGCATTGTTTTTAATGAAATAGATAATGTCTCCGATTCTACCTTCATTCACAAGCTGGCGCAGAATGTTGTTTTCCTCGTTATATCGGTAATTCTCCGCGATCATGATTTTCAGACCCGTCCTCCGTGAAAGCTGCAGGAACTGGTCGGCCTGCTCCATATCGGGAGCCAAGGGCTTTTCACATATAAAGTTTTTACCCGCATGGGCTGCAGCCTCCGATACCTTGTAATTCAGATCAATCGGAACCAGGATATCCACCGCATCAAGGTCATCCCGCTTCAGCAGATCCATATAGTCGTCGTAAACATTTTTCAGGTCCAACATTATTTTACGGGCAAAAATCTCGGCATCAGCAACCGTGCGGTTTGCCAGCGCCGCAATTTCATATTTGTCACCAAGCTCCTTTATTGCCGGGTAATGGAGCCGTTCCCAGGCCATCCCCGTGCCGATGACACCCAGCCGAATTTTCTTCAACATCAATCCCTCCATCTTTCTTTCATCTTTTGCCCTT
>JAEZMC010000015.1 GCA_023435805.1 Bacillota bacterium
CGCTTTGAACAAACTGGGAGTCAGGCTCCTCAAACTGTTGCCCCACCGCAGCCTGTATGATGCCGTAAGCGGGCATCCGGACATGCAGCTGCACCATATCGGGGGCAGCAGGATCGTATATGCGCCACAAACGGACCCATCCGTTCTGAACACACTTGCTGGCCTTGGTTTTGAACTTATACAGGGACAAAGTGAGCTTACGGATTCCTATCCGGCTGACATTGCCTATAATGTCGCCAGAATCGGCGGCAAATATTTTCACAATCTGAAATATACCGATCCGGTCATCCGACAGCAGTTGGAAAGACAGGGTATTGAGCCGGTTCATGTGGCGCAGGGCTATGCCAAATGCTCTGTTCTGCCGGTGGATGCAAACTCCATGATTACGTCGGATGCCGGTATTGCCAAAGCGGCGGAGCGAAAAGGGATGGAGGTTTTGCTGCTGGACGCAGGGTCCGTCAGTCTGCCCGGGCTGAACCACGGTTTGATCGGCGGGATCGGGGGCCTTACCGGGGGAAACATATGTGTCGTGAACGGGAGCCTGGACCGTTTGGACTGTGCCGCAAAATTGACAGAATTTCTTTCGGCGAAAAAAATTGCTATAAAGGAGCTTACCGACGGACCCATGACGGATATCGGCTCCATCCTTCCGCTGCTGTTGTCGGATGCAAGCCCCGCAAAAGGCTGAAATCGGGATACGAATTAAACTTTACCTAGTAACTTACTCTCTTCATCTACATATAATATATAAGAAAATACCGATGGTGTATTTTTGCCATAAACTGGGCAGGCAAACCTGCGGAAGTATAGCAAAAACAGGTAAATATGTCAAAAATGTGGGAATATTTGCATAGTTCCTATGCTGCATACAACATTTTGCTTAGACATATACTAACACTTGAAGGGATGTGAAGTTGATGCAGTTTCTTTGCATTGGGGTTAATGGCAGCGCTGATGCAGTAATGCAGCACATAACAAATGAACTCCAGCAATTGAAAAACAAAAAAATAAATTATTCAATTAATGAGATAAATTCCGAAGGATCGACTTCCATTATATGCACTATAAACGACGGCAGATTTTACAGGGAGAAATCCATAGAATCCTACAAGGTGCTGAAGACTTATATCTCGAATGCCCTGGCCGACTATATCATTCGACAGTATGAAGAACGGCTCCTGGCCAGAATCATAAACAGCAACTATTGTTACTTCAACACGGCAGAGAAGAAGGAAATATTGAGCAAGGCACTGAATGTAATCAGAAATGAAGATAAGAATTTCTTCAACAGCCTTTTCCAGATCAGGAGAAGGAATGTGATAATCAGACGGCTGATGGACTATTTTGACTGTTCAAACAATATCATTCTGGATGGCTTTGTAAACTTCAGACTGAAGGAGTATATCAAGGATCTGGAGGAAATTGTGGACAAGGCGGTAGACGATTTCCTGATGGACAGGGAATACAGGGAATTTATACGGCTGCTGCGGTATTTTGTCGATATACAGGAGCCCAAGCTGGATGCGGTGCATGTGATCGTAGGATATGACAACAGATATATACTGCTGGATGAAACAAAAAAGGAAATCACGAACGAATGCATACATGAGTATGTCAATGAAATAGCAGAAGGTGAAATCAATTACGACGATCTGCTGGTCAGCTCACTGATTACCTTTGCGCCCAGGAAAATCGTCATCCACTGCAATGGACAGTTTAGAAACAAAGAGCTGATGGAAACCATTAAAAATGTATTCTCGGGAAGAGTAGTCATATGCCAGGGCTGTGATGTGTGCATGGTCAACGCTGTCAAGAGTGAAAACAAGAAGTAGACTGGCACCGTTCAGTCTACTTCCTCCTTATAAATTGGTTATCGGATAATTTTCTACAGTATTTTCATAAAAAATGCAATTTATAGCATAAAAATTCCTTATAGATATTGACAAGTTATTCTAAGATGATAGAATATATCGTGTAACACAACATCATGTATAAAAAGTGCTACAATGGTACATAATATAGTTGAAAACGATAAAGTTTTATTTTAGAATATTTTTACAAAAGATAAACCATTTAAGAAACCCAAGACAAAACAAAGAGTATACAAATGAAGAGAATCCGGGGATAGAAAAGAGAGTCACAGACTCTCTTTTTCCCTGTATAACTCTCTTTTGACCTCAGGCAGCACGAAACCGGCCGGTGTGGTCCGAACCGCAGCGTGTTGAGATGAAAGACATTGCGGGGAGGTTTTCCTTTTGGTAATATGTATATAGTGCGTTTGTCAGGAGGGTAGACCATTGAGAGTTGTCGGTTTTGTAGGGCCCAGCGGTTCAGGAAAAAGCCATAGGGCTTCATGGGTCGCAAGGGAAAGAGGAATAGAATTTATTATAGATGACGGACTGTTTATCAAAGTGAACCAGGTTATTGCAGGTGTTTCCGCCAAAAGGGAAAAAACCCGGATCGGTTCCATCAAAAGGGCTCTGTTCAATGAGGACGACCATACGCAGGAGGTCCGGAACGCAATTGCCCTTCACAGGCCGGAGGCTATTTTGATACTCGGGACGTCCGACCAGATGGTGGAAAGGATTGCACAAAGGCTTGGATTACCGGAAATATCCGAGAAAGTTTACATAACTGATGTTGCGGATGAGTTTGAAATCAAGCAGGCTATGAATACTCGCAGAGCACAGGGGAAACATGTCATCCCTGTACCGACCTTTGAAATCAAGAAGGATTTTTCTGGCTATTTCCTGGACCCGCTCCAAATTTTCCGCAGAAAGGGAAAAGGCAACTTCCAGCTTGATGATGAAAAGTCTGTGGTGCGCCCCACCTTCAGTTACCTTGGGAATTATTCCATTTCAGACTATACCATTTATCAGATCGTCGAATATGTAGTAACCGGAATGAAGGGTGTAAGCAAAATTTCCAGATTCAGAGCCGAGAACCGTCCGGAAGGGACCTATATGGAAATGGATCTGGTGCTCATCTACGGTTACCCTATCAGGGCGCTCATTCAGGAGATACAGCGCAGGGTGAGCGAAGAAGTCGAAAAGCTGACCGATTTGAATATAAAACAGGTGAATGTCACGGTAAAAAGCCTGATCGTCGAGAAATAGCGGCTGCCGCAAGCGTTGGCCATTATATGAATTGGACGATTACGTTTGGAAACTCCAGAGGTGGGTATAGTATTAAATGATCAAAGGAGGTTTTTTGCCATGCAAAATTTCACATTTCAAAATGCTACTAAAATCATTTTTGGTAAGGGAACAGAAGATTCCGTGGGCTCCGAGGTAAGCAAATATTCAAAAAAGGTACTTCTTCACTACGGGGGAGGCAGCATAAAAAAGTCCGGACTGTACGACAGGGTGGTAAATTCTTTGAAGGCAGCCGGGGTTGATTTTGTCGAACTGGGCGGTGCAAAGCCGAATCCGAGGCTCAGCCTCGTATACGAAGGTATTGAGCTTTGCCGCAAGCATGGGGTGGACTTTATCCTTGCTGTAGGCGGAGGAAGCGCCATCGATTCTGCAAAGGGCATTGCTGCAGGAGTACCTTACAGCGGCGACGTATGGGATTTTTATATGAAGAGGGCGACTGCTGTGGAAGCACTCCCGCTGGGTGTCATTCTGACCATTCCGGCAGCAGGCAGTGAAAGCAGCCCGGCGTCGGTAGTTACCAATGACGAAGGCCAGTTGAAAAGAGACATCGGATATGAATTCCTGCGTCCCAAATTCGCCATCCTGAATCCGGAGCAGTGTTTCACGCTTCCGTCTTATCAAGTGGCCTGCGGAGCCGCGGATATCATGGCACATATCATGGAAAGGTACTTTACCAACACACCGCATGTAGACTTTTCAGACAGGCTTTGTGAGGCAACCCTTGCCACCATCGTCCACAATGTGCCGAAGGCGCTGGCGGAACCCGGCAGCTATGACGCATTTGCCGAAATTATGTGGGCCGGAACCATTGCCCATAATGATTTGCTGGGCCAAGGCAGGGAGGAAGATTGGGCATCGCACAGTATTGAGCATGAAATCAGCGGTATCTATGAAATCGCCCATGGCGCCGGTCTGGCGATCATATTCCCGGCCTGGATGAAGCATGTCTATAAAAACGACATCAGCCGTTTTGTCCAGTATGCCGTAAGGGTGTGGAAGGTGGAACAGGACTTTGCGGAGCCGGAAAAAACAGTGCTGGCGGGTATTGCGAAGCTGGAAGCATTTTTCAAAGGCATTGGCCTGCCGGTCCGTTTGAGTGAGGCCGGTATCACGGACGACCGGTTTGAAGAAATGGCTGAGAAATGTGTGGCATCCTGGGGCGGGGGCACGGTTGGAAATTTTGCCAAGCTGACGAAGCAGGATATTGTTGAAATATACAAGCTGGCGAAGTGAGCTGCGGTACCGGGGAATTACGCACTGTAACAGGTTTCGGGGCCGAAACGAAAAAACGGCTATAGGCGTACTTTACCTTGAACCGTTGAAATTTTGAGAATAATATAATACTGGAAGGCTGCTGACGAAACATTGCTTTCGCGGCAGCTTTTTTATTTATCGGTTATTGGCGCGGTCAAATCAGACCAGGGAAGAGAGGGGCCGGGCGCCCCCGGGTTCGTTTTTGAAAGGACTGAGGCAACATGAACAAACATGCTTTAAGAGCGCTGGAATTTGACAAAATTATTGAAGAAATCAGGCAATATACCGTATCCGAGGCTGCAAGAGCCTTGCTGGACAGGCTTGAGCCGTCCGTGGACATGGAGGTAATACGCAGCAGGCTTCAGGAAACTACGGAAGCGGCTGTACTGCTGTCGGTGAACTCCAGCGTGCCGCTTTCCACGATGAACGACCTGGAAGGTGTCCTCCATAAGGTGAAAAAAGGTCTGATCCTTCAGCCGGGCGAATTGCTTACTGTTAAGGACCTGCTGGAATGTGTCAGGCGCATGAAGAAATATATGGCCTCCATGGAACAGAAGGCTCCTGTCGTAGCCGTATATGCACGGTCCATGTATGAGCTCGGAGAGCTGTCCGGCGAAATCGACCGGTGCATTTCAGGCGGCAGGGTGGATGACAGGGCAAGTGCAGAGCTGCACAGGATACGAAAGAAGCTGAATATTGTCGACGACAGGCTTCGGCAGAAGCTGAACAGCATATTGAACGCGGCATCCGCCTCCGGCTTTCTTCAGGAAGCAGTGGTAAGCACCAGAAACGGCAGGTATGTGATCCCAGTAAAAAGGGAATACCGCAAAAGTATAGAGGGTCCTATCCATGACACTTCCTCCAGCGGGTCCACCTTGTTTGTAGAACCGGCGGGAATTGCGCTGCTGCAGGAGGAGCTCAGCATCCTGCGGATTGAAGAGGAGAACGAGGTATACCGGATATTATCCGTCCTGACCGGTATGGTTGACGGCAGCTTGCGGGAGCTGTCTGTCAATATGCAGGTGCTGGCGCACTATGATTATGTTTTTGCCAGGGCGAAATACAGCAGAACCATGGACATGAACACCGTCGGCCTGAACAATGAAGGAAGGATTTGTATCACCGGAGGAAGGCATCCTCTAATAGGCAGGTCGGCAGTACCGCTTGATTTTAATATAGGAAAAGACTACAGGGCGCTGGTCATAACAGGCCCGAATACCGGCGGCAAAACCGTTGCTTTGAAAACCGTAGGACTTTTATCGCTAATGGTTCAGTCCGGCCTGCATGTGCCTGTTGAAGCGGGCAGCGAATTTGCGGTTTTTACGGATATTCTGGCGGATATCGGCGACGGGCAAAGCATCGAGCAATCGCTGAGTA
>JAEZMC010000155.1 GCA_023435805.1 Bacillota bacterium
GAGCGCAAAAGGGGCGCCATTGCCGAATTCAACCGCCTTTTAAAAGGAGCTTCAGACACGGGATTTTCCATTGTGTCCGGGGATCTTTCACTGCTTCCGCCCATAAGATATGTAATCACGCTGGATGCGGATACAAGCCTTCCCATGGGTGCAGCCGGCAGGTTGGTCGGCACCATTGCCCATCCGCTGAATAAAGCAGTCGTTGAAGAAGAAACAGGCATGGTGGTCGAAGGGCATGGTCTGCTGCAGCCAAGAATCAGCGTAGGAATACCGGGTGCGAACCGTTCCCTGTTTACCCGGATTTTTGCCGGGCAGGGTGGTATCGACCCATACACAACCGCCGTATCGGACATTTATCAGGATATATTCGATGAGGGCATCTACACGGGAAAAGGCATTTATGAAGTGGATGTATTCCAGAAGGTGCTGGAAAACAGGTTCCCCGACAATACAGTGCTCAGCCATGACCTGATAGAAGGCTGCTACCTTAGGGCCGGGCTGGTCAGCGACATAGAGCTGGTGGACGGATATCCGGCACGCTACAATTCATTTGCGGCACGGCAGCACAGGTGGGTGAGAGGCGACTGGCAGCTGTTGCCGTGGTTGGCCGGAAGGGTCAGGAACAAGTCGGGCCAAAAGGTTAAAAATGGGCTTTCCGGCATTTCGAAGTGGAAGATCTTTGACAATTTGCGGCGGAGCCTGCTATACCCTTCTTTGCTGCTGTTGTTTCTGGCCGGTATCGGTCTGCTGCCTGGGAATGGTCTGGTATGGATGGGCTTTGCCATATTCGTTGCGATATCACCGCTAACCACGGGCCTTTTGTCCACATTACTGGCAGGTAGTCTCAAATTTAAAACGGGCAGATGCAATTCAACGGCTATAACCGGTATAAAGGCGGCGTGTTACCAGTCTTTGCTGCTTTTCATGTTTATGCCCTATCAGGCCTACCTGATGATGGATGCTATCATACGTACCGTTTACAGAGTATGCTTCACACATAAAAAAATGCTGGAATGGGTTACTGCAGCCGATGTTGAAGCAAGTATCAAAAATAACCTGTCAAGCTTTTTCAGGAAAATGTGGTTTACCATTGCGGCAGCTGTTGCTGTGTTCCTGCTGGCCGTTTCCAGTAGCGGGGGGACCATATATGTAGCGGTACCTGCAGCGGTATTATGGCTAGCCACGCCTCCGACAGCCTACTGGATCAGCAGGCCGTATAAAAAACAGCGCTACCGCCTTTCCGACAGTGATCAGGTGATCTTAAGGCAGATTGCCAGAAAAACCTGGAGATATTTTGAGGATTTCGCCGTAGAAGGCGAAAATTTTCTGCCACCTGACAATTATCAAGAGGATCCGCCTAAAGGGCTGGCTCACAGAACTTCACCCACGAATATCGGACTGCTCCTAACTTCTGTGCTATCCGCCTGCGATTTGGGCTATATCGGAATGCAGGAAATGGGTAATAGGTTTGACGCCATCCTCACGACACTGGAGAGTCTGGAAAAATGGAGAGGGCATTTGTATAACTGGTATAACACCATTACACTTGAAACCCTTCGTCCATTGTATGTGTCAACCGTGGACAGCGGTAACTTTGTTGGGTATATGATGGTAACACGCCGGGGCTTGCAGGAGTCTTTGCACAGACAGATACCGCATCCTGCCATGGCACGGGGGCTTCTGGACACAATGACGCTGTTTTGCGAGGAAAGCGGCGAACGTGCGGATCAGAACGTGATGCATTTACTTTTGGAACAAGCTTCAGAAAAAAAGACCGACCTTCGCAAATGGGCGGATGTGCTGGGGAAACTTAACAATTGGCTGCGTTCGGTAAAGCAGGATGGTCCAAATAAGCGGATTGTTTGGAAACAGAAGCTGCTGGAGATGCTAAGCCAGTTCCGGCAGGAGCTGGACTCATTTCATCCCGTGCTTGCACATACCGAGTTATATACGGCGATCCGTGAGCTGGACGCAGGATTGGCAAATGAGCTGCTCCAATCCGGAACCTTCGCAGAATTGTTGAAAAGATACCGGGCTTCCGTTACGCTTCTGAACAGGAGAATGGAGTCCCTGGAGACAGGCGGCAGCGACGGTGAAAAGGACAGACTGACCCGACTTGCTGATGTTTTTGGAAAAGCATGCGAAGAAATCAATGGCTGCATTGAAAAGTACACCCGTCTGGCAGACAGGCTCTCAGCGCTGATTGATGCAACTGATTTCGCACCGTTATTTGACAACAAGAGGCTGCTTTTTTCGATTGGTTTTAATGTAGAGGACGGACATCTGAGTAAGTCCTATTATGATCTGCTGGCATCCGAAGCGAGGCAGGCCAGCTATATTTCCATCGCCCGCGGAGAGGTAGACCGCAGGCATTGGGCACGGCTGGGCAGGAAACTGACGGTTGTGGATGGCTGCAAGGGGCTTGTTTCCTGGACCGGTACGATGTTTGAGTATCTGATGCCCCTTTTAATTATGCGGGTTTATGAAAATACGATATTTGACGAGACATACTATTTCGTCGTCAAAACACAAATAAAATACGGCAGACAGCGCCAGATCCCCTGGGGTGTTTCAGAATCGGGGTACAGCGCCTTCGATTTCAATCTGAATTATCAGTACAAGGCGTTTGGTGTACCGGAACTTGGGCTGAAAAGAGGGCTGGCCAACGATATGGTCACAGCACCCTATGCCTCGCTGCTGGCTTTGAGTCTTGAGCCTTCGGCAGTATTGGAAAATTTGAGGGAATTGTCGCTGCTTGGGATGAATGGCGGATGGGGTTTTTATGAAGCGATCGATTTTACGCCTTCCAGGCTGGAAAGGGATGTCCGGAACCGGATTGTCAAAAGCTTCATGGCTCATCACCAGGGTATGAGCCTGGCCGCGCTCAATAATTTTTTTAATTCCAATATATTGCAGGAACGGTTTCATGCAGACCCTGTCATGCAATCAGCAGAACTGCTGCTGCAGGAAAAAAGCCCGGAAAAGATACTTTACGCCAAGGAATACAGGGACGAAAGCGCCATTGAGTTCAAACGGACGGAACAGGGAGACGGTGATGCCGTCAGAACCTACGGTGTGCCTAAAACCCTGCCGCCGAATGTTCATATACTTTCCAACGGAGATTATTCTGTGATGATTACGGACGGCGGATCAGGGTACAGCATGGAGGGAGACACCTCCATAACCGGACGGGCGCTGGATTATTACCGGAAAAATGGGTTTTACATTTTTGTTCAGAACATTAATTCCAATGAGGTATGGTCCGCTACCTATGATCCTCTGGATTCGACTCCGGAAAAATACAAAGCCGTATTCTCACCGGATAAAGCGGAATTTACCCGAAAAGACGGCAATCTCGAGACTTATATGGAAATAACTGTATCTCCTGAGGACCAGGGAGAGATACGAAGGATCACGGTTACAAATCACAGCGCGCATACAAGGGTTGTTGAGCTGACCAGCTATTTTGAAGCGGCGCTTTCACCGCCGGATGAAGTAGAGGCCCACCCGGCATTCAGCAAGCTCTTTGTGAGAACGGAGTTTGTAAAGGAGAAGGATTGCCTGCTCGCTTCGCGGAGACAAAGAAAGGCGGGACGAAGACCTTTGTGGCTGCTGCATACGCTGACGGTGGAGGGGGGTGTCTGTATCGGCGACATTCAATATGAGACGGACCGTATGAAGTTCATCGGCAGAAACCGTGACATTTCCGATCCCCAGGCGCTGGAACCGGACCAACCCCTAAGCAACACTGCCGGTTCTGTGCTGGATCCCGTCATGAGTCTGAGAAGGCGTGTCAGCATCGAGCCGGGACAATCGGTAAAGGCGGTTTTTGCCATAGCGGCTGCACCGACCAGAAAGTATGCGCTGGAACTGGCAGACAAATACAACAACTTTGACAATTCAGAAAGAGTGTTTGAACTTTCCTGGACGCGCAGTCAGGTCGAGAACAGATACCTGGGACTGGATGCAAAGGAGGTGGAATTCTATCTGGAGCTGGTGCCGTTTATTCTTTACAATAACCCTCTCCGGCAGGAATTTGCAGGATATATATTGGAAAACACGGCGGCACAGCCTGATTTATGGCCTTTCGGAATTTCAGGAGATTTGCCGGTCATACTGGTCGAAATCAAAAATGCAGAAGACCTGGACATGGTGCCATGGGCGTTGAAAGGACATGAATTCTGGCGGATGAAGGGATTGGTAACGGATCTGGTATTGTTATTGAATCGAAACGAAGGCTATACGCAGCCATTGCAGGAGCAGGTTCAAAATGCTGTTGTCGCAAGCCATGCACGGGAATTGATCAATAAAAACGGCGGCGTATTCGTCAGGAATGCGGCAGTGATGGACGATAAGCAAATTACATTATTTTATACGGTGGCCAGGCTGGTCGTACAGGATGGCATCGAATCCCTGAAAGCCTTGCTGGAAAACAGAAGTAAAATGCTGAAAAAATCGTCTGGCGCAAACGGTTGTAACCCGGTCCGGATGCATCGGCCGATTTCCGTATACTTTAAGCAGCCGGAGAGAAAGCTGCAGTTTTTCAATGGTATAGGAGGCTTCTCAGCCGACGGAAGGGAGTACGTGATTCATCTTGAGGATGGGCAGCATACGCCTGCTCCGTGGTCGAATATTATTGCGAACAGGAAATTCGGTTTTCTGGTTACGGAAAGCGGCGGCGGTTATACGTGGGCCGAAAACAGTCGGGAATATAAGCTTACCCCGTGGTCAAACGATCCGGTATCGGACAGGCCCGGTGAAATCTTTTTTATCAGTGAGCTGGATGAATGCCGCCATTGGAGCCTGACGCCGGGACCTGCACGTGATGGTGAGCCGTATACGGTACGGCACGGATACGGGTACAGCGTATTCGAACATTCCAGCTTCGGACTCGGACAGACCTTGACCATGTTTGCGTCTGCCGACGCTCCGGTCAAAATCTGCCTGGTATCACTCTCGAACCGGACCGGCAAGACAAGAAAGCTTGCCGTCACATATTATATAAGACCTGTCCTTGGTGTAAGCGAGTATTCTACATCCCCCTATATCGTTACGAGACGGGATGAAAATGGTCTGTTGTTCATAGAAAACAAGTTTACACAGGAATTTGCGGGAAGACTGGCTTTTATCTGTACGAACGGAAACGAGCCTACCGTAACGGGAGACCGAACTTCATTCTTTGGCCGGGGCGGTAGCTTTACTGCACCGGCGGCACTTGCGGCAGGCAGTCTGCCCGGGATAACCGGCGCGGGACTGGATCCGTGCGCAGCAGTCAGCACAAGGATCACACTGGAACCTGAGGAGGAGCGGACGCTGGTATTCCTGCTGGGAAGCGCAACGTCACAACAGCAGGCATCCGAGTGGGCAGAACATTTTTTAAAGCCTGAAATCGCTGAAAATGAATTGAGGAAAATCAGGCAAGATTGGGCGGAAAAGCTGGAGCCGATCCAGTTGCATACGCCGGACGATTCGCTGGATATCATGGTGAACGGCTGGTTCCTCTATCAGACGATATCATGCCGGTTATTCGCACGTTCAGCCTATTATCAGGCGGGGGGTGCATTCGGCTTCAGGGACCAGCTGCAGGACAGCATGGCATTTGTCAATACCTTGCCTGAATTGACCAGAAGTCAGATATTGCTGCACGCATCACGACAATACAAAGAAGGCGATGTACAGCACTGGTGGCATGCCGAAACCGGACGGGGTATCCGTACGAGATATTCAGACGACCTTCTCTGGCTGGTGTATGTTACTGCGGACTATCTTGAGAAAACGGGCGATCATGGTATTTTGAAGGAACAGATACCTTTCCTGGACGGAAAAGTACTTGAGCCGGGTGAGGACGAGAGATACGAGGAGCCTGTCCGTTCACAGGAAACTGCGAGCTTGTACGAGCATTGTGTCCTTGCCGTAGACCGCACGCTTGTCACGGGTCCGCACGGGATACCGTTGATGGGGAGCGGGGATTGGAACGATGGCATGAATACCGTCGGGAATAAGGGAACAGGTGAAAGCGTATGGCTCGGCTGGTTCCTCATCAGCATATTGAAAAGGTTCATACCGGTTTGCATACAGGAGGGGGATTTTGTGCGCGCGGAAAAATATAAGGAAGCGATGGATAAAATGCTGGAAAGTATTGAAAATCATGCGTGGGACGGAAGCTGGTACAGGCGCGCCTACTTTGACGACGGTACACCACTTGGCTCCGCACAGAACAGCGAATGCAGCATTGATTCCATTCCCCAGTCCTGGTCGGTCATATCGGGCGGTGCAAAGATACAGCGCATGCAGGAGGCAATGAGCGCGGTTCAGAAATATCTTGTAGACGCCAATGAAGGGATCATCAAGCTTTTAACACCGCCGTTCGACGACGGGCAGCTTAATCCGGGCTATATAAAGGGATACGTGCCGGGAGTCAGAGAGAACGGAGGACAATATACCCATGCCGCTGCATGGGTGGTACTGGCGTATGCACTCCTCGGACTGGGAGACACAGCCGGTAAAATGTTTCATATGCTCAATCCGGTTAATCACACCAGAACACCGATAGAGTACTCACGATATAAAGTCGAACCCTATGTTGTGGCTGCAGATGTATACGCAGTTCATCCCCATGCCGGAAGAGGCGGCTGGTCCTGGTATACAGGAGCGGCGGGGTGGCTTTACAAGGTTGCCCTTGAGAGTATTGCGGGATTCAGAAAAAAGGGTGACAGGCTCTATATCCAACCATGTATCCCGCAGAGCTGGCATGGGTTTGAATTAAATTACCGTGCCGGGAAAACCTGCTATCATATTGAGGTCAAGAATCCTGACGGCGTCAGCAGCGGAGTCGTTTACGTGGCCCTCGACGGCAAGCCGTGCCCGGAAGGCTTTATTAGCCTTTCAGGCGACGGAGGAAGCCATTATGCTGAAGTAGTACTTGGAAAAGCCGACAAGCCGGCGGTTGAAACAGAATCGTACACAATTGGCTCCAGCTCCGGGAATTCGTAATGGCAAACTTCCAGCTGTGCCAGAAGACGAATGGAACCATCCAGATCTGAGACCAGGTTCAGGTCATTTTCTTCAAGTATATGCTGAAGTGTTCCGCTTTCCCTGTAAACCCACCGGGCATATCGGGAACGTTCTTCGTGAAAACATCTGAAGCGATCCTGATGTTCCGGAAGTTCGGCTATTTCGGCGCATATAAAGAAATTGCACACTGTTGTCCTGAACCGCGGCGGCAATCTGCAGCCTGATCCGGGTATAACAAACGGGCATGTCCTGAAGAAAATGGTATGATCTTTAATACTGCCGGTCTCAATAATGTTTTCTGAGGCAAGGTATTGTTCATAGGCTGCTTCGTCGAAATGCCCCCTTGAGTACAGGTTAAAGTTGTTGACGATCGTGCCCGGGCAGGAAAGTATGATGTCCAAGGCTTTGTCTCCGCCGTCAAGGACAGCCATCCTTTGAATGTCTACCAGTGTAAATTCAGGAAAGTAATGGCAGCAGCCTCTGTTTTTAACTTTGCACAGGCTTCTGCCCATTAAGCTGTTGCATTTTCCGCAATCTGTGCAGCCGATTTGGGGAACCCCCATATCGTATGTAATATAAATATTACCCATACAT
>JAEZMC010000025.1 GCA_023435805.1 Bacillota bacterium
TCATAATGGATGTAGGCCACCCAAGAGAAGAAGAGTGTAATGTGGAGGTGTTAAAATAGATGGCAAGATATACAGATGCATCTTGCAGACTTTGCCGCAGGGAAGGCGAGAAGCTCTTCCTCAAAGGCGAAAGGTGCTATACCAACAAATGCTCGATAGCAAAAAGGGCATATGCTCCGGGACAACACGGACAGCAGAAAAAGAAAATGTCGGAATACGGCATACAATTACGTGAGAAGCAAAAAGCAAGAAGATTTTATGGAATTCTTGAGAGCCAGTTCAGAGGTTATTTTGGAATGGCTGTTAAGAGAAAAGGCATTACTGGTGAAAATCTCCTGCAAATACTCGAAAGCAGACTGGACAATGTAGTTTACAGACTGGGACTTGGAACATCAAGGCCTGAGGCCAGACAGCTTGTCAGACACGGACATTTTACGGTCAATGGCAAGAAGGTGAACATACCTTCCATTCTTTTAGAGCCTGGCGATGTTGTCGCAGTACAGGACAAATTTAAGAGCTCTGATAAGATCAAGTCCATCGTAGATATCGCAGGCGGCAAGGTAGTCCCGAAATGGCTTGAATTTGACGCTGAGAACCTTACCGGGAAAGTTGTATCGCTTCCTACCAGGGAAGAAATTGACCTCCCGATCAGAGAACACCTCATCGTTGAGTTGTACTCCAAGTAGTAGGCAAGTACCTGACTATTTATACCTGATCATGGGCAATAACCAGTTAAATAGGCAATGGGGAGCGGCATTGGTATGACCGCTCCCGAAAGCCGGGCAGCAACTGACTATTCCAACAGCACCAGCGGAAGGGTATGAAATGTACAGTACTGAATATGATATAAGGATTGCGAATCAGTTGCCCTCATATAAACAAAATTGCCAGTTAAGGGAGGGTTTTTGTTGATTGAAATAGAAAAACCAAAAATTGAATGCGTACAGTCCACGGATGACAACACATATGGAAAGTTTGTAATCGAACCGCTGGAAAGGGGCTACGGTATTACCCTGGGGAACTCCCTCAGAAGGATACTGTTGTCTTCTCTGCCAGGTGTGGCCGTTACTTCTATCAAGATTGACGGCGTACTCCATGAGTTTTCAACGGTTCCAGGCGTGATTGAAGATGTTACCGAAATCATTCTCAATGTCAAGAACCTGTCGATGAAGCTTTTCACAGACGGACCGAAGATTGTGTATATCGATGCCGATGGAGAAGGGCCTGTAACAGCCGGAGATATCAAGGCGGATTCCGATGTGGAAATATTGAATCCCGACCTTCATATCTGTACTTTAAACGGCGAGAACCGGTTCTACATGGAATTGGTGTTGAACAAGAGCAGAGGGTACATACCGGCGGAAAAGAACAAACAGACGGGACAGCCGATTGGTATCATACCTGTTGATTCGATATATACGCCAGTACGGAAGGTTAACTACACGGTTGAGAATACGCGTGTAGGCCAGGTCACAGACTACGACAAGCTTACTCTTGAAGTATGGACCAACGGCAGTATCAAGCCGGATGAAGCCATCAGCCTCGGAGCGAAGATCCTGAGCGAGCATCTGAACCTGTTCATTGACCTTTCGGATCATGCAAAGCATACGGAAATCATGGTTGAAAAGGAAGAAACCAAAAAGGAAAAGGTCCTCGAAATGACAATAGAGGAGCTGGACCTGTCCGTAAGATCCTATAACTGCTTGAAGAGAGCCGGTATCAATACTGTTGAGGATTTGACCAACAGGACGGAAGAAGACATGATGAAGGTGAGGAATCTGGGAAGAAAGTCGCTGGAAGAAGTTCTTCAGAAGCTTCATGCTTTAGGATTGTCGCTTGCTCCAAGCGAGGATTGATATTGTTAGGGAGGATCTTTAGCGCCGAAAGCGCCGATTTCCTTCACAAGATTTAAAAGGGATGTTTGGCGCCAAAGGCGCAGATTACCTTTAAAGCATCCAAGAGGAGGTAAGAGTAAAATGCCAACACAGAGAAAGTTGGGACGTGCTACCGATCAGAGAAAAGCAATGCTGAAGAGTCAGGTTACTGCTTTACTTCAGAAAGGTAAAATAGAGACTACTGAAGCCAGGGCAAAGGAAGTCAAGGCTATTGCGGAAAAATTGATAGCTATGGCTATAAAGGAAGACGGTAATTTTACATCCAGGCAGGTAAAGATCAGCGCTGCAAAACTGGACAGCAAAGGTAAGAAGATTACCAAGGCAGCAACTTCAAAGAATGGGAAAAAATACGAAGTTGTAGACCGGGAAATCAAAACCGACATGGTGACGGTTGACAATCCATCCAGGCTGAATGCCAGAAGAAGGGCCATGAACTGGATTTACAGAGTTAAGGATGAAAACGGCAAATATATCAACGTAGTGGATAAGCTCTTTGATGAAATCGCTCCCAAGTTTAAGGACGTAAACGGCGGATATACCAGGATATACAAACTGGGCCCAAGAAGAGGCGATGCTGCCGAAGCGGTCATCCTTGAACTGGTAAAGTAATTGTATAGAAAAGAACGAATAATATGAAATCCCGGGGACGTTGAGTTTCCGGGATTTTGGTCGGATTTAGCCCATTTGGGACCTGACAGGTAGGGATTTACCGTTGCATGCGGTCTTATCCCTGGTTTTGTTTTATGGAATACGGGAGGCCGAATGTGAAAGCTCAAAAAAGTATCATTGAAGTAAGCAATGTAAGCTATATATACAGAGGGCTCAGCGAAGACAGACCGGATGTGACCGCTCTGCAGGATCTCAATCTTTCCATTGCAGAAGGTGAATTCCTCGCCATACTAGGGAGGAACGGCTCTGGCAAGTCAACGCTTGCAAAGCTTTTTAACGCATTGATACTGCCGGCTTCCGGTACGGTCGTAGTCAACGGCTTCAACACAATGGATGAAGAGCTTCTCTGGGATATCCGGAGCTCTACCGGTATGGTTTTTCAAAACCCCGACAATCAGATTGTCGGTACGGTCGTGGAAGAGGATGTAGCCTTCGGTCCGGAAAACCTCGGCGTACCTCCGCAGGAAATACGGATACGTGTTGATGAGGCGATTGAAACCATAGGTCTGTCGGAATATAAAAAACATGCGCCGCATCTTCTGTCGGGCGGGCAAAAGCAGCGGGTTGCCATTGCCGGAATATTGGCCATGAAACCCAGGTGCATTGTACTCGATGAAGCGACCGCCATGCTGGACCCGGTTGGACGTAAGGAAGTCATGCGTATCCTTCGGAAGCTGAATACGGAAGAGCATATTACCATTGTGCACATCACACACCATATGGATGAGGCCGGAAAAGCTGACAGAGTACTGGTTATCGACCACGGGAAAAGCGTTATTCTCGGCACACCCAGGGAAGTATTCCGCGATGTAAAGAAAATAAAAAGCCTGGGTCTTGATGTACCACAGGTCACAGAATTGATGTATGAATTGAACCAGGCAGGATATAGCTTCCCGCAGGACATACTGAGCGTCGAAGAAGCACTGCAATGCCTTTCAAAGGTTTTAGACGTAAAATAGCGGCTGTTTACTTGCGGATGGATCTATAGACCCTTATACCGCCGCTTTTCTCCATATCCTCAGCATTGCCGAATCTTTCTTTCATAATATTCTTCAATGTAGAGCCGCCTTTGTTGTGATATGCGACCAGCCACAGGGCTCCACCGGGATTCAAGTGGTCAAACGCTTCATCAATGAGCTTTGTCAGCAGCTTTTTTCCGGCAGCGAGCGGCGGATTCGTTACAATATCGTTAAAGGCAATACCCTCCAGCTCAGAAAAGAGATCACTCTTTATAACCTTTACTTCAAGGCGGTTGGTGCTTGCATTCAGCATGGAATAGTCTGCTGCCCGCTCGTTAACGTCCGACATGCATACAATAAGATTCCGGTACAGTGCTTTGATAAAAAGCCCGATTGCGCCGTAACCACAGCCCAGGTCCAGCACAGTACCGCCAGATGGTCTGAAGACCTCTATCAGCAGTTCGGAGGCCCGGTCTATCCGATTCTCGAAGGAAAAAACGCCGCTTACGGAAGTAAAGGACAGCTCAATATCCCTGATTTTCTGCCTGAAGCTTTTTTCCTTTATTTCTGACGTCGGATGCTCCGCGTAATAATGTTCACTCATGGTACGATCCTCTCCTGCCGGTATTATATGCAGCTTTACTGCTTTACATCAATGCGCGGGGAATGTTCCGGCTTTGATATTCATTTCATTGTACCAGACCTTTATATGAAATCTCAACGTATTTTAAAGGATATTTTCGCAAAAAGAAAGTGGCCTGCAGCGCTTTGAATGAAATCAATCCATTCATACGCTTCAAACCACCGTCGTGTGTGACCATATTCTCTCAGAGAAGTATACTAAAAAGCCTCCGTGCTAATCATGCATGTAAGTGTTCACGGTACCAGGCAGTGAAATTTCTTCCTTAAAT
>JAEZMC010000189.1 GCA_023435805.1 Bacillota bacterium
TGGGATTTGTCCTTGTATTGATTACAAATACGTTTGTCCGTAAGGTAGACCCGGACAGCGCGATGTTTTAGGAGGAACCGCAGATGAACTCTACGATGATCAAAAGCAGACGCAATTCTCGTTTAGGCGCGATCAGCCTGCCCTCTGAAGTAATACTGCACATTATTCTTTTGGGCTTTGCGCTGACGTGTATTATACCGTTTATATTTTGCGTTATTATTTCATTTTCAGCTAAGCAGAGCATAATAAATATCGGGTTTTCCTTCTTTCCGCAAGCGTGGTCGCTGGATGGCTACAAATACGTTTTGGATATGGGAAGACAGCTCTGGGTTTCCTACTTCAACAGCATATTTGTATCGGTTGTGGGTACGCTCATAAGCGTCGCAATCTGTATTTCATATTCATACGCACTGTATCGCAGAGACTTCAAATTCCGCAGATTCTTTACGCTATTCGCGGTATTTACCATGATGTTTACAGGCGGACTTGCCCCAACGTACCAGGTAAGCAGAGTCATGCTGGGCCTCAGCGACAATTACTGGGCGCTTATCGTTCCGCTGCTGGTAAACCCGTTCAACTTTATTATCATGCGCACGTTCTTTCAGTCCAGCGTACCCGATTCAATCATTGAAGCCGCCACCATTGATGGCAGCGGAGAATACAACACGCTGCTGAAGGTTGTTATACCCATATCAAAACCGGGTATTGCCACCGTTGCTCTTCTGACGGTTCTGGCGTATTGGAACGACTGGTTCAGCGCACTGCTGTATATAGACGACAACAAGTTTTATCCGCTCCAGTATCTGCTCTGGCAGCTGCAAAGCCAGATTGAATTCCTGGCGGCAAATTCCGGAAGAGGGCTCGAGTCGGTCGTCGACATGGCGACACTGCCGACGCAGAGCTTCCGTATGGCGGTCGTCGTACTGATCGTCATTCCCATAGCATGTGCATATCCGTTCTTCCAGCGATATGTTGTATCCGGCCTTACGGTCGGTTCGGTAAAGGGCTGATGAAATAACACGTTGTATCCGGCACCAGGGTATGATTATTTGAGCATGCCCGGAATTGCCGCTTACATAAATAAAGTTGTTGCCGGAAATAAAAAAGCCGGCAAGACAAAACAAAATTTATTTAAGGAGTGAAGACAATGAAGACAATGAAAAAGGTTCTGGCAATCATGATCTGCATGACGCTGGTATTGTCCCTTTGCGTTTCTGCCAATGCGATCAGCAAAAGCACGAAACCAAGCACGTCGAAATTTGTAACGTTAACCTGGATGTTCCACGGAAGTAACGTAAAAGACGACAAAGCAGTCATGGCAAAGGTAAACGCAATACTCAAAAAGAAGCTTAACTGCGAGCTGAAGATGAAGTGGGAAGGCTGGGGCACATATGACCAGAAGCAGACTCTGGCACTTAACGGCGGCGCTCCGATCGACATCTACTTCACCTGCAGCTGGACTACCAACTCATATCAAGCAACTGCAAAAAGAGGCGCCTTTGTACGCCTTGACGACCCAAAGAACAATTTGCTTGCCACCTGTGCACCAAATCTGTTTAAAACTCTGCCACAAGTTCTGGCTCAGGCTGCCACGACGGATGGCAAAAAGGGTAAGGGCATTTACGCTATTCCGACATACAAGGAAATCGCGCAGCAGTATCATTGGCTCTTCAACAAGAGGATTCTCGACAAGTACAAGATTGATGCGAGTCAGATAACTGACCTGAAGGGTCTCGAGCCGATTTTGAAGAAAATCAAGGAAGGCGAAGGCAAGGATTTCTATCCGCTCAACAGCGACTTTACAGTCTGGATGAGGGCGCTTACAAATACAGATCAGATGGAGAACAAGCTGTTGGTCGGATATGCATTTGATCCGGTCCATCCTTCAAAATCTGCCAAGACCTTCTTCAACCGCAACGCAAGCCCGGAATACAAGGAATACTGCGAGATCATGCACAAGTATTACGAAGCCGGATATATTAATCCTGCGGCGACCGCCAACAATCAGGTTATGAGTGAAACCTGGCAGAATACCAGAGCATCCGGACAATGGGCGTTTGATATTTTCCCATACGTTACCGGCGATGAAAACTCACTGACCGATCAGTACAACTACAAGTTTACTGTTAAGCCAGTTCAGGCAGGCATTATCTCCACCACATCCGCCCGCGGCGCTATGAATGCGGTTTCAGTCACTTCAAAGAACCCGGACAGAGCTGTCATGCTGCTGAACCTCGTCAATACCGATCCGGAACTTCGTACACTTCTCGCTTACGGTGTTGAAGGCATACACTATACAAAAGACGATGGCAGAATAGTAATGAAGCCGAACAATGGTTTCTCACCGTGGGTTTATGGTATGGCAAATGTAAACATACTGCCTCTGAAGGACAGCGATCCTGCCGACAAATATACAAGGATGTTCCCGAAGTTTAACAGAGCAGAAGGTCTGCCGATCCTTGGCTTCGCACCGGATTTTGATCCTGTTAAGACGCAGATGGCTACACTCAACAACCTTGCAGATCAGTACAACACAGGGCTGGTCACAGGCGCTTCCGATCCGGCTACAGTGCTTCCTGAGTTTAACAAGAAGCTCAAAGACGGAGGAATCGACACTGTGATTAAAGAAATCAACAGGCAGCTCAACGCGTTCCTTACAGCAAAATAGTAAATGCTAAAACTTTTTTGAAATAATGAGCTGCTGCGAGCTAATGCAAAATTAGTTTGCAGCAGCCCTTTTTGTTCGGAAAACAATGCTGGCCGCCGCCCAATCCTTACAGTATTCAGGAATTACGTGTTTGCTGCTTGACGGAAGGCGGTGCGAAAGATAATATGAAGGTATATAAATGTATATGAAAGGCTATGTATGCAAAATTCGGAAGATAAAACCATCAAATAAATGTCAGGAGGTCAACCATGCTATTGATTCCGTATCCTAAAAAACTATTGCAAAAGACCGGCTTCTTTTCTATCACTCGAGAGACTTCAATATTGCTTGATACATCCTGCAGCTACACGGATTATGAGGCTGCTTTGGCACTGCAGCAGGAAATCACGGACATGACAGGCTTCAAGCCCGAAATCACGAAGGGGCCGGCAACCCTGCTGAAAAAAACCGGCAGGACGGAAAACGGAACAATACTATTGGCAAAGGCGCTGTCAGGAACAGAAGCTGCGGGCTGCTCAGCAGATGACACTGCAATAATACCGGAATATAGACTCACTGTGGAGGAAAGTTTGATCGAAGTCACAGGGCTTAGTGAAAATGGTCTGTTTTATGGTATACAAACTCTCAGACAGCTTGTCAGAAACGGTACATCCGCCGTTCCGTGCGTTGAGGTTGAGGATGCGCCCGACTTTGAATACAGGGGCTTTTACCATGATATTACAAGAGGAAAGGTGCCTACCCTTGCAACATTGAAGGAGCTTGCCGACCGGCTGTCCTTTTACAAGCTCAACCAGCTGCAGCTATATATCGAGCATTCGTTTGCCTTCCGGAAGCATAGCGAGATCTGGACCGATTCCGATCCCATCACGGCGGAAGATATCCTGATTCTTGATGAATACTGCAAAAAGAGGGGAATAGAGCTGGTGCCGTCCCTATCCACCTTCGGGCACCTTTATCATGCGTTGATTTCCAAAACTTACGGGCATCTGAACGAATATGTGGAGTTCGGCGATACGCCTTACCGGTGGACGGAAAGACAGCTGCATTATACACTGGACGTATCAAACCCGGATAGCATACGATTTGTAACAGATATGATCGATGAGTTCATTCCGCTATTTTCATCCGACAAATTTAATATTTGCTGTGACGAAACCTTTGACCTGGGTGAAGGAAGGAACAAGGCCCTTGCAGAGGAAGTCGGCAAAGGCAAGCTTTATCTGTTTTTTGCCAATCAGGTCATCAAACATGTAAAAACGCATGGCAAAAGCGTCATGATGTGGGGAGACATGCTCTTAAGACATCCCGAGGCAATAAAGGATGTACCGTCCGATGTGATCATTCTCAACTGGGATTACAGCCCGGAGGTCAAGGAGGACGGCGTAAAGCTCATATCCGAAGCCGGCCTGACGCAGTATGTCTGTCCCGGAGTCCATGGCTGGAACAGGCTGATCAATAATATGGAAGATGCGACTAAAAACGTGGGTGCGTTGATCACCTACGCAAAAAAATACAAAGCCAAAGGAGTTTTAAACACAGATTGGGGCGACTTCGGTCACATCAACCTGCTGGGCTGTTCCATCCCGGGGGCTGTTTATGGCGCCGGGCTTTCATGGAATGCAGACGATCCCGGAAGGCCTTCAGATGCAGACATTTCAAGACTTGAGTATGGTGACGGCACCGGTCGGGTTGTTCGCATACTGCGGGAACTCTCCGCGCAGGCGGTTATTGACTGGGAAACTGCGGTGCTCTGGTATTATACGATGACGGGCCAAAGCGAGGATTGCTACGGTTACAGGAATTATTACCTGCAGCGGATGCTCGACAGCAGTGAGGAAAAAATCAGAGCTTCCTATGGCCGAATAAGGGATCTGGGAAGAGAATTATCGTCCCTTGCAGGTTCAATATACCAGAACAGAAAAACCGATTTCAGCGAGTTTATCGTCGCGGCTGAGGGGCTGGCATTATTCCAGGCGCTGCTGCTGGTCCTGAAAAAGAAATTTTTGGGTCAGCCGGATACCGGTCTCATATACAGCCCGGCTGAGCTGGCGGAAAAGCTGGAATACTGGCTTTCAGCCTATAAGAAGGCCTGGAGGGAAAGAAACCGCGAGAGTGAGCTTTACAGGATAAAAGAAGTGATCATGGGGATCTGCAGGCTGCTCCGGGGTTGATCGGAGGAGACAATCAAAGAAACCGCAGGGAGAGTTTGTCCGACTCTCCCTTTTTATGAAGAAACGGCGCCTCTCCTCTTCAGCATGTTGTTGATATTTTCGGAACCTGCCAGCATGACGAATGCACAGGCCAGTAAAAAAACCGGCAAAAGCCATATGGTTGTCCTGGATGCAAGCCAGCCGAAAAACGGCGGCAGAAAGGTGGTTCCCGAATAAGCGACGGCCATCTGATATCCTATGATTGTCTGTGAATTTTCTTTTCCAAAGCGTATTGGCGTTTCATGCAGCATGCATGGGAATATGGGGGCACACCCCAATCCGACCAGTATAAAGCCCGCAAGTGAAAAGGCGGACGGCAGGGGTAGCAGCAAGAGCATCGTTCCGGCCACAACCGTTATCTGCCCAGCCCGGATCAGATCGCGGTTATTGACTTTTAAAGTAATGAAACCGGTAACAAACCTGCCTATCGTGATCCCTGCATAATATGTGGAAACCCATTGCGCTGCTACTGCCGCCGGAAGTTCCTTTACATTTACAAGGAAGCTGCTGCCCCACAGGCCGATGGTGGCTTCCACGCCGCAATAAAACAGACAGGTGAGCAGCGTAGATTTAACACCCTTGATTTTCAGCATATTTACATTCGTTTGAGCTCCGCGGGGAGTAACTTCATCGTCTTCTTCCTTCACTTTGGACGGCTTGGTATGCATTTTTGCAGTCCTGTCCCACAGAGGAAGTGCGGAGAGAAATAGCACAGCCAGCGTAAATTGAATGATCGAAACGGTAATGTAGCCTTTTCTCCAGGAATTTTGAGCTAAAATAAAGCTGGACAGGATAATCGGACCCAGTGTTGCCCCGACACCCCAGAAAGAGTGCAGCCAGCTCATGTGGTGCGCCTTGTAGTGTGTTGCGACATAATTGTTTAATGCCGTGTCTATCGAGCCTGCTCCCAGGCCGAGCGGAACTGCCAGAAAAAGCAGCCAGACCAGGGATGGCGAAAAAGCAAACCCCAGCAGGGAACCGGCAGTCATCAGGCAGCTGATCAAGGTGACTTTGCCCGTACTAATCCGCTTCAATACGGCTCCGCTTGCCAGACTTGAAATGATCGTACTGCCGGCAATCACCATGGAAACCAGACCGGCAGCCTCAATGGGGAGCCCGTATTCCTTTCGCATTAACGGCCAGGCTACTCCCAGCAGCGAATCCGGCAGTCCCAGACTGATGAATGCCAGATAGATGATTACAAGAAGAAGTGTCGTCAATATACTGTCAACCACCTTTTATTATTATAGCTAAAACGGGTTCACCTGCGACATACCGCTATTATAATGCAGGACAGACGGTTTTGCAAGGCGGCAGCCGAAGAGTGGGGCACCGTCAATCGGGCACAGGAAGGCCTCCACAGGAAGGCCTCCACAGGAAGGCCTCAGCCCATTACGGCGGTCACTTCATTGACTGAGCCAGGTGGCTGCGGTGGTATCGGACCGTTCAGCGCCATTCCGTTTAATTTCAGACTAAGGATTCCTTTTTCAATACCCGTCGGGTTTTCCACCGTTATATGGTAGACTGCATCCCGCCATATACGGGAAACATAAAACTGCTTCCACCCGGACGGAATACAGGGATCGATGGTCAAACCGTCATAGCCGGGTCTGATTCCAAGAATATAATGGGTGGTGGCAAAATATGCCCAGCCCGCACTGCCGGTCAGCCAGGGATGCCGTGCCCGGCCGAAGGCGCTGTGATCCCGGCCCATAATAAATTGGCAGTAGCTGTAGGGCTCCGATTGTCGTATTTCAATTCTGTCGTTCTGATTATAAGGAAGAAGTGCGTCGTAATATTTCATCGCTCTGCTGCCTCTCCCGATCCGGCATTCGGCTACCCATGCCCATGGATTGGGGTGGCTGAAGATGGCCCCGTTTTCCTTGATGCCCTTGTATACTCTGGTCACAAACCCGATATCGTCGTCGGGCTGGGAGAAGGATGGCCAGACCAGATGGAGGCCATATTCGGAGTAAAGATGGGCATCGACGGCATCCATGCAGCTGATGGCTCGCTCTTTGGAAGCGAAGCCCGATATGACAGCCCAGGTGTTGGATTCCAGATGCACCTTTCCCTCCGGGCTTTGCTGCGTACCGATTCTGTCACCCTTTGCTGTGATGCCCCTGATGTACCATTTGCCGTCCCAGAGAGTTTCTTCACAGGCTTTTGCCACTTTCTCCAACATTTCGGAATATTTTGCCGAATCGGCTTTTTTTCCGAGGAAGGAGGAGGCTTCTATGAATGCATTCAATGCCCAGTAGTGCAGGAACGATACCAGCGCGCTCTCACCGCCGCCCAGGTTCAGGCAGTCGTTCCAGTCGGCCCGGAGCCCCTTGCATATGCCGTTCGCGCCGGTCTGATCCGCTGAAAAGTCCAGTATCCGCTTCATATGCTCGTATACGGAAGCCTTACCGCCGTCTGCAAAGGTTACAGGAAGGTCAAAAAAGGCAGTATCCCCGGTTTCCTTTATGTATTCGCAAATGGAAGGCACCAGCCAGAGCGCATCATCGGAACAGGTATCCTTGAGGCCGTGTATGACATCCTTCAAATTGGGAGTGGGTACGACGGTTGGGGATTTGGACGGTAATATCGGCTGCTTGTCGGGATTGAACCAATCGGGATCAAACAGATGGAGCCCATAACCCATGTTGGTTTGTCCCCGCAAAAGCTCGATCAGACGCTGACGGGTTTTATCCGGATTGGAATGGGGAACACACATGGCATCCTGTGCCGTATCCCGGTAACCCAGTCCGGTCCTGCCCCCCACCTCTATAAATGATGCGAACCTTGACCATACCACGTTGGTTTCAGCCTGATAAAGCGTCCAGATATTAGTCATGGTGTCCAGGCCTTCATGCGGGGTGACGCATTGGAATGCGGAGAGCTTGCGGTCCCAATACCTACGAAGCTCTTGAAACGCCGCATCCGCATTTCGCAGATCGGAGTACTTTTCCCGTATTGCTCTGCCTGCGTCCCTGCGTCCCACTCCGAGCATATAAATGAAACGTACCTTCTGCCCCGGTGCAAGGGTAAATCTTTTATGCAGCGAAGCACAGTGGTTCCCGCCCAGCTCCGTACTGTTACTGCAGCTGCCGCGCTCCACCGCGACGGGGTTATTCTCCGTCCTGTAGCTCCCGAGGAAGGTATCCCTTACACAGTCATAGCTGTCCGGTTCAAAGCTGGAGGTAAAATAATGGTAGCCTTCCGTGTCATAGTAAAGATCATATTCAATAATACCGTCAAGATAGCTTGAGCCGCTTGAATAAAGGCTCATCTGAAGATTCTGGTTGTCGATTTCGATATGCTCAAATGAAAATTCCAGATAAGAAAATGCACTGATATTTCTCGGTTTGTCGCTTTCGTTGCAAATTTCCACATCCAGCAGCTCCACATCGTCCTGCAGCGGAATATACATCAGCTGTGTCGCAGAAATACCGCCGTATCTGCTTATAAATCTGGAATAGGAAAGCCCATGCCGGCATTGGTATTCGGCACTGTCAAGACTCTTTCCGACAGGCTGCCACGATATGGACCAGTAATCGCCCGAGTCGTCATCCCGCAGGTACACATAATGGCCGGGCCTGTCAAGGGGAACCCCATTCTGTCTGAAGCGTGTAATCCGGTGATACTGGGAGGATTTATAGAAGCTGTAGCCGCCTGCATTATGCGATATGACGGTACAAAGGTCCCTGACGCCGAGATAGTTGGTCCAGGAAACGGGAATGTCCGGCCTTTCAATGACGTATTCTCTTGATTCGTTGTCAAAATAGCCGTACCTCATAGAATGCTCTCCTTTAATAAATAAGCTCATGATTTCATGGTTTAAATCCGTGCCGGAATCCTACCTAGAATTATATTATCGCCTCATCCGTATTTGTACTGGTCTACCTTGTCATTCCTTGTATAATTTTGGTTGAATACAGTACAATTCGAAGGCTGCGGAACGGTTTGCCGGTCGGAGGTCAGGCGGCTGTCAGGATATAGGCCCTTTATACGGAGTAGATATGGGCGTCCATGCCGTCCGGGGTGATTTCCAGAAGCGCATAGGTCAGTCCGTGAAGGGATCTCGGCCTGTAAAGGCAGCCCGGATTGATCAGCAGGATACCATCCCGTTGCTCGACAAGGGGTACATGGGTATGGCCGAATGCGGCAACCTCCGCCTCCATCCGACGCGCCTGTGCAATAAGGGGTGCAAGGCTGCGGCCTACGTTGTATCCATGCCCATGGGTAAGGAATATCCTTTTGCCCTCCAGCTGCAGTATTTTTTCCGGAGAGCAAGCGGACGACCTGTCATTGTTTCCCTGCACAGCTTCTGTCAGGAGCAGGGGGAAGGCTTTCCGGGCTATATCCATATCGGTGCCGTAATCACCCAGATGGACTGCATAAACAATATCACGGTGGCGTTCCAATACGGACAGTATTTTTTCGGTATGTCCATGAGAATCAGACAGCAGCAAAATTTTCATATCATTCTCCGGTATGAATGAAGGAAACCGTTTCATACGACTTATTTATTATATATCAAAACAGTTACTTATTAAACAACCTACTTACCCGGCACACAACCTTGTGATATAATATGCCATAAACAAAGGGACAGTTATATGGATACAATGGTCTCTCTTGGGAAATTTACAAATAAAATCAGGTAAATATCCGGAAAGGAAGCGGATAAATGAATATTGCACAGGAGTTCATGGAAAAGACAAAATACAAGTACCTGGGAGAGTCCGGACAATCGCACGGGCAGCCGCAGCCGCCGCTGGAAGCGGAATATGATCTGCTCAAGCCCAAAATCAACCTGCCGGCTCCGTCGGAGCTGCAGCTTGGCGACAGGTCACTGCTAGGGTTGATCAATGAAAGAAGGACATTGCGACAGTATTCAGACACTCCATTGTCTCTTGAGGAGCTGTCCTACCTGCTCTGGTGCACGCAGGGTGTACGGAGGGAAAAGCCCGGAGTGGCTACGTTGAGATCCGTCCCCTCAGCAGGAGCGCGTCACGCGTTTGAGACCTACCTCCTGGTAAACAAGGTGGATGGCCTGAAGCAAGGATTATACAGGTTTCTGGCATTGGAGCACAAGCTGATCGAGGTGAATCTGGAGCCGGGAATTGTGGAACAAACCGTTGCGGGTTGCCTGGGTCAGGGCTTTGTGGGAAGCAGCGCGGTGACATTCATATGGGTTGCGGAGGTTGAGCGGATGATATGGCGGTATGACTTAAGGGGCTACCGTTATCTGCACCTGGACGCGGGGCATGTCTGCCAGAATCTCTATCTGGCGTCAGAATCCATCGGCTGCGGAACCTGTGCCATTGCCGCTTTCGATGATGATGAGATCAACCGGGTAGTCGGCGCGGATGGAGTGAACCGGTTTGTGATTTATATTGGTACGGCAGGAAAGAAGCCGCAGAAAGAGAACACCTGATTTGCCGGACAGCCAATAGACAAGCAATGTCCAAAGACTGCATGATACGTCCATGCCAGGCGCATGGATATGGCGTGACGGTATAAGGGAAGGGGACGTTTCTGCTAAGCCATGACCGGGAAACGTTTGTGAAATGCACGGATAGATGTGGTTGGACTATTTCGATAGGGGTAATTATACTCTGGAATCGAGTATTTAGCGATAATCAGTAAAGGAGATGAGGCAAATGTCGCTTGGTATTTATCTTTACTTTAACGGAAACTGCCGTGAAGCGGTAGAATCTTATGCAAAGATTTTCGGAGTGGAAACCCCCCGCATCATGACCTTTGGTGAATCACCGGACAATCCGCAGTACCCATTGCCTGACCATGTGAAGGATTTGGTCATGCATGCGGTGCTGACTATTGAAGGCGTCAAAATCATGTTTTCTGATACCTTCCCGGATTATCCTCTTCCGGTTGGCAAAAATACCAGACTCGTCATCACCAGCACGGATGAGACAAAAATAAGATCCTGGTTCGAGCAGTTAAAAGAAGGCGGTACGGTAGATATGGAGCTTCAGAAAACCTTCTGGTCTCCATGCTACGGTGAAGCGACGGACAAGTTCGGGATCGGATGGCAGTTGAGCCTGGACGGCGGTGAAATGGCTGGTATGCCGCAATAACTCATAGGGAGATATAAGCCTGCTAAAAAAGGATCTGGAGCATACCCGAGGGATGTTTCCAAATCCTTTTCGTTTCTGTCAGGGCAAAATCCCTCCATACGTTTCTACCAGCCGGGCAGGTATTTTCTTGTGTTTTCCAGCATTTCATCAAACAGCCTTTTTGCGGAATCAATATCAATGGTTACAAGCGGATCATTGATAAAGGCTCTGAAGGCCATTTCCTTATCCCGGTTCAGCGCTGCGCGCATAATGGTTTCCTGGTTCAGCACCTGCCGCATGACCAGACTCTGTATATCATCCGGCAGTCCGCCGGCAAATACGGGACGTACACTGTCCCTCGAAAAAACGGCAATGGTTTCCACTACTGCACCGGCGGGGATACCTTCCATCTGCCCCCTGCTTGGAATATTGACATTGGTAATGAAGTCGCCCAGCCCCAGCAGCGCTTTGATCTGGCGGATGCCTTCCTCGCCGGATTTCTTCAGAACGACTTCTTCCTTGCCGCTCACCAGCAGCCTGCTTTTCTCTTTGGAGGCCTTCTGCTGCTCTATTCTCCAGCTGACAGGCGTAAGCTGGAATTTCCATGCTCTGACCGTTTCAGGGTCCTTCAGATACCAGGGCGGAAGGAACTCTGCCAGATGCCGGTCGCCTGCCGCCGCAGCCAGGCCGTACCTTTTGAACAAATCAAATTTGACACGGTTGGCGGAAGCAAAAAAGCTGTTCATCCAATGATCCTTTTCACCTTCGTCAAAGCCGTTTTCGTAATATTTATCCACAAACTTTTTATAAAGGGCCATCAGATCCAACCCTCTGTAAGAGGCTCGATCAATCCAGGTAAAATGATTGATGCCCAGCACGTTTACGCGGATATCCTCTCTGGCGGCACCTTCGATGCCTTCCATGTCCTTAAGCATTTTGACAAACAGCTCCTGCGTGCCGAATACTTCATGACAGCAGCCGAAAGCCTTGATTTGTGGGAATACCTCATATAGTGTCCTGACGCAGATCGTCATGGGGTTGGTGTAATTGATGACCCATGCATCAGGACAGCATTCTTTTATGGCGCGGGCTATCGTTTCATACATGGGCACCGTTCTGAGCGCCCTCATCAAGCCGCCGGGGCCTGCCGTATCGCCAACGGACTGATAAATGCCGTATTTTTCAGGCGCATGAACGTCGGATGCCATCTCCTCAAAGGTGCCCGGCAAAATGGATATCACCACGAGGTCGGCGCCGTTCAGCGCCTCTTCCAGCGTATGCACCGCTTTATATTCCCATTTGCTCTTTACATCGGAACGGGACGACAGTCTGTTGCCGATGATTTCATTATCGTGAGCGGCTTCAAAATCTATATCATACAGGAAGACACTTCCCGAAAGCTGCTCCTCGACGGCCAGATCCGCCATCAGCCCTCTGGCCCAGCCTCTTGATCCTCCGCCGACATAGGCCAGCTTTAAATCCCTTACAGAATCTCCGGTATACTGCCTCATCATATGCATCTCCTTTTCATGCAGACTTTGTACTGAATAACGTTGGCTCCAGTTGAACATTTACGTGTAAGGACCTTCGGCAGGTGAGTCTTAATCCGCCCATAGTCCGCCTTAAGTCCGATTTAAGTCCGCCTTAATCCGCCCTTAAGTCCGATTTACGTCCGATTTACGTCCGCCCCGCCTTATTTTTATCATATAGCAAATTAATTCGAAAAACAGCACATAATTTGTTAAATGCATGCAATTTTCAACATATTTTGATTTACGAACGGTACCATTTGCTATATGATTTTGGTAATACCCGATGGAGAGGGGGAATTATATGGGACAAAGCATTACCATCACCCTTGAAACATTTGAGGGCTTTGAAATTGAGCACTGCAAAAGGCAGGAGCCCTGCAGCATGGATCTTTACCACTATCACGGCAGCTTTGAAATCTATTATCTGCTGTCGGGCACCCGGAATTATTTCATCAAAGACCGGGTATATCGAATTGAAAAAGGCGACGTGGTTTTAATCAACCGGCAGGACCTTCACAAAACAACATATGGAGGTTCATCTTTCCATGAGCGGATACTGATCAATTTTGACGAAGCGTTTATTGGCGGGATGCTGCCGGTTGTAAAGGATATCGACCTATGGCAGCCATTCCGCCAGGGCATTCATGTCCTGAAGCTGAATAAATCTGAAAGGGTTATGATGGAGCAGGCACTGTTCAGAATAATGAAGGAAGCGCGGGAGCGGAGCGCGGGAGCGGAAACCTGTGTCAGGCTTTTACTGCTGGAATTGCTGATCTTTATTGCAAGGCGGGCTGTAATGCCGGAATCCGGTTTAGTGGAGCAGCATAATCCAATGTACGAGAAGATTTCGTGTATAGTAAAGCATATCAATTCCAATTATAAGGACAGGCTGACGCTGCAGTCCCTTGCGGGGACCTTCTATATCAGCCCGGGCTATCTGAGCAGGCTGTTTAAAAATGTAACGGGGTTCACCTTCGTGGAATACCTCAACAGCGTCCGTATAAAGGAGGCCCAGCGGCTGTTGAAGGATACGAAATACAATATGGGGGAGATTGCCGAAAGGACAGGCTATGAAAGCACCACGCATTTCGGCAGGGTATTCAGAGAGATCACCGGAGTGGCTCCGTTAAGGTATAGGAAACTCAACAAGGAATGAAATCGTGAACGTCCATTGTGTAAAAGGACTAAAAAAGTGGTAATTTTATGCCATTGGTAATGAGGAGGGGATAGGATGCAACACCTGGATATCAAAATTCCGAAGGACAGTTTAAAAATATCGGAAATCGTCCTGGGTACAGACTATTTCGGGTCTACGGTTCCTGAAACCGTGGCTTTCAGGCTGCTGGACATCTTTGCCGACGCAGGCGGCAACTGCGTGGATACCGCCCGGGTTTATGCGGCGTGGCTACCTGGCGGGATGGGAATCAGCGAAAAAACGGTTGGCAAGTGGATGAAAACCAGAGGCAACCGCAACAGGATGATCCTTTCTACAAAAGGAGGGCACCCCCCGCTGGATCAAATGGATCGGGGACGACTTTCTCGCAGAGAGCTTGAGAGCGATCTGGATGAGAGCCTGAAGGCGTTGGGAGTGGACGCCGTCGATCTGTACTGGCTGCACAGGGATGATTTGTCACACCCGGTGGAAGACATCATGGAGACTTTATCAATAATGGTATCAAAAGGGAAAATACGCGCCGCAGGGTGCTCCAACTGGAGTACGGAAAGGCTGGCGGAGGCAAACCGGGCGGCACTTGCGAACGGATTTCCGGCCTTCTGCGCCAGCCAGATACAGTGGAGCCTGGCCACATCCACCCCGGACGCCCATGGTGACCTGACAATTGTCTGTATGAATGAACATGAATACGAATGGTATGCTAAAGAGAAATTCCCGGTTTTCGCCTTTTCCTCCCAGGCAAAGGGCTTCTTCGCCCGTGCTGCCGCAAAGGGGTTGGAGGCCATTAACCAAAAGGCCTATGCCCGTTTCCGTTCGCCGGAAAATATTGCACGACTGGAACGGGTCAGAGAGTATGCGGGACAAAACGGCCTGACACCTACTGCAGCGGCGCTTGGCTACATTTTAAGCAACCGTGTGCCGGCAGTCGCGATAGTGGGTTGTAAAAACGAGGAACAATTGGCCGATACATTGACCGCTGCGGATATCCGTCTTCCGGAAGCAACGGTGGACTGGCTTTTTAGGGGATAGATCCAGATTGCTATGTTACCGGGTGATCCACTCGGCAAAAGTACACAGTAAAGCAGAAATGCGAATAGAAAGGAATAAACATATGGAGCTTTCAGAGGTTATTACAAAAAGAAGAGCAATACGCAAGTATAAGCAGGACCCGATACCGGAGGAAAAGCTGCAGAAGCTATATGGAGCGCTTCAGGCAGCACCTACGGGAAACAACCGCCAGCCCTTCAAATTCATATTTGTACAGGATCCGGAGCTGCGGGAAAAGATGGTAAAGCAGGCCTGCAACCAGGAATTCCTGCTGCAGCCGCCGGTATTGATGGTAGCCTGCTGTGAAGAGGGCGACGCTTTTAATGTCGCCATTGCCGTCGACCATATGATCCTCACTGCTGCGGATGAAGGACTTGGTACCTGCTGGGTAGGCTGGTTTGACAGAGAGATTGTACGAGGTTTGCTGAATATACCGGCTAACTGGGAAATCCCCATACTGGTTCCGATCGGGTATGCGGACGAAGAACCTCCCGTGAGGCCGAGAAAGCCTGTTAGCAAGATCGTTACAGTGATTTGAGTACTCTCCGGCGTTGTGACGGGTGGCATTGGCTTGTCCTGGGATCGTTCCGTCTGCGATGGCACACCGATCAACGCGGACAGCGCGGGAAGTGCTGCAGAAGCTCCTCGGCAAGCTTAGGGGAAAAACATGGAGTTTGTCCTCATTATTTACAAAATTTTATTGAACAGGTAAAATAAAGTATACGGAATTCATAAACCATAACCTGCCCTCATAGAGAATACCTTTCGAATTGGAGGCACTTGTCATGCGTAAAAAGCTGATCTCCGGTATACTTGCATTTTCTGTGCTTATTACCTGTTTATCTTTGGGGCCAGCCAAGGCCGATTCCGGGAGTACTGCAGATCTTGAGCCGTACATGGTGCTAAACAATCACAATCTGTCGTTCATGGACCTGAAAGGCAGCAAGGAACTGCTGTCAACCATCAGCTTCAGCTCCAGGAC